>CAJMNP010000008.1 GCA_905214895.1 uncultured bacterium
GTGGCGACCGAACCGGAAGAAGTGTACGGATTCATTTAGCAGCCCTCCTTTGCGCGGGCGGATGCGGAGGCGATCTGGGCGCCTGGGGCTGACGTGGGCGCCGCACTCCTCTGCTGGCCCTCGAGTTCCTCGCGGCGCAGCTGCGACTGGCAAATCTCGCGATAGAGCTGGCAGCTTGCGTACAGCTCGTCGTGCGTACCCAGGCCCGCGACCGAGCCGTGGTCGAGCACGCAGATCATGTCGGCATCGCGCACGGTCGAGACGCGCTGACTCACGATCACCGTGGTCAGCGGGAGCCCGCCCGCGGCGGCACCGCGTACGCTGCGCTCGCGAATGGCATGGCGAAGCGCCGCATCGGTCTTAAAGTCGAGCGCCGAGGCGGAGTCATCCATGATCAGAATCTGCGGCGAGCCCACCAGGGCGCGCGCGACGGTCAGGCGCTGGCGCTGACCGCCGCTAAAGTTCTTGCCGCCCGCCTCAACCGGAGCGTCAAGCCCCTGCGGCTTGTTGCGCACGAACTCGCTGGCCTGCGCTATATCGAGCGCCGCCCACAGCTCCTCATCGGTCGCCGACTCATCGCGCCAGGTTAGGTTGCTGCGGATCGTGCCGCTCACGAGCGACGCGCGCTGCGGTACGGTCGCGACCACATGGCGCAGCTGATCGAGCGGCCAGGCGCGCACGTCGGCACCCATTACGCTCACGCTGCCGATGCCCGTGTCGTACAGGCGCGGGATGAGCGAGACGAGCGTCGACTTACCGCTGCCCGTGCCGCCGATAATGCCGAGCGTTTTGCCCAGCGGGAGTTCCAGGGTTACGTCATTGACGGCGTTGGCAGCGCCCGCGCCAAAGGAGAAGCTCGCATGGCTCAAGCTCAGCGCGGGAACTGGAGCGACATTGCCCGGCTCGGGCAGTGCGACCGGCTCGTTGTCCTCGTCGGTGATGCTCGGCTCGCAATTGAGCACCTCGTTGATACGCGACGCGCTGGCG
This sequence comes from uncultured bacterium, assembly GCA_905214895.1. The sequence continues at coordinate 988 of CAJMNP010000008.1, forward strand.
CTCGCCTTGGTAAAGACCACGACCAGGTTGGCGACATACACGATGGAGGTCAGGGTCTGCGTCATGTAGTTCACAAACGCCATGACCTGACCCTGCGTGAGCTCACCCACGTTGACCTGGATGCCACCCACCCACAGGATGGCGCACACGCCCAGGTTCATCACCAAAAACGTGACGGGATTAAGGATCGACGAGAGCTTACCCACCGCGATGGCAGTATTGGCCTGGTCATCGGCAGCTTGGGCAAAGCGCTCGCGCTCGTGGTCCTCGCGCACGAAGGCGCGAACCACGCGAGCGCCTGAAAGGCCTTCGCGGCAGATAAGCGCGATGCGGTCGAGCTTTGCCTGCAGCTGCTTGTAGTACGGGATGCAGCGCGCCATGACAAACCAAAACACCAGGCCGATAGCGGGCGTGCAGATCAAAAAGATGATGCCGAGCTTAAGGTCGATGGCAAGGGCCGCGCACATGGAGCCCACCGCCAAGAAGGGCCAGCGGATGAGCATGCGCACGCCCAGCGCCACGGCGAGCTGAACCTGGTTGACGTCGTTGGTAATGCGCGTGATGAGCGACGGCGTGCCGAAGCGGTCGAGTTCGGCATAGCTCAGCTTATTAATGTGCTTGTAGAGTGCGCCGCGAATGTCAGTACCCATGCCCTGCGAGGTGAGCGCCGCCATCTTTTGGCAGACGAGCGTAAACGAGATGCCGATCACAGCCATGGCGGCGAGCACCATGCCGTAGTGGACGACGGCGTTCACATCGTGCGCGCCGATGCCGCGATCGATCATCTGGGCAATCACCAGCGGCGTAAGCAGGTCAAAAATCACTTCGATCAGCTTGCACGCAGGACCAACCACCATATACCGGCGAAACTTACCACCAAAACGCCTGAGCAGCTCAATCATGTATAGGCGCTCCCTATCATCATCTCTCTTCAATCTGATTCATGATAGTACGGCGAGTACTGGAGATGCGTAAGCAACTCGTTACAGATGTTTTGGCAACGCCAGCGAGCGGCATAACGCCAGGGATTCAATTATCAGATAAATGTGACCCTTCAGGCGGTTTTGGTCGGCCACCCGCGAGTGCCGGCAGGGCGCTTGGTAGTCGAGCGATCCCGCAGGCACAGCCGAGGACCAGCGAGACACCAAATACCTCGTCGCCGGCCGGGCCGTGTCGCGGCACCAAAAAGCGCCCGTGCGTTCGATGGATTCGGATGCCCGACAGAGGCTCCTTATGGCTGCTTCCTTCCGGACCTGACCAGATTCGGAACATGTCGTCATCCGAACCCATCGAACGCGCTAGGCGCTCGGTATATCTTACCCGCTCCCGCCCGCCACGGCAAGGTAGCTAATTTGGGACGGGCCTTTTTTGACTACTTTTTGACTGGTGGGGCATCAGGGTGGCGAAAGTAGTCAAGAAAGCCCTGTCCCAAATAGACTGATCTGGTGCTGCGCCACGAAAAGGGCCTATCTACTACGTTTTGGTCACAGAGGTCGACCATAGCCGGCCTTTTCGAAAATCGGCAAGCCGTCTACCTGCAGTTTTAATTTCATAAAAACCGGAATGGTCGAGGTAGCTCGGTTAAACGTAGTAGATGGCCGCATTTCGTGGCAAACGGTCCGACTCGAGACCCAAGGCAGTCAGCCTCGGATAGCCATTCTCGAAGTTGCGGTGGAATACGGACTGAATTGGCACCTTAAAGGCAAAAACACTCCGTATTTCACCGCAACTTATCGAGGGGATGGGTTTTAGAGGCGGGCGAGGTCGTAGGATTGAGCGGCTGCTTCACCGGCGCAGATGAGGTTGGTTGTGGCTTCCTGGGGATCGAGCGCCTGGTCGAGGGGCATGGGCTTGCGACAGATTGGCAAAACCAGGTCGACGCCCCGCTCATACACTGCATCCAGGTTATCCGCGCGACCGCCCACGACGGCGACCACCGGCTTGCCACATCGCTTCGCACGACGGGCCACGCCCACCGGCGCCTTGCCGGCAGCGGATTGCTCGTCCATATTGCCCTCGCCCGTTATGACCAGGTCGACATCGCGTACGCACTCGTCAAACCCAATCAGATCGAGCACCGTCTCCACGCCCGAACGTAGCTCGGCGCCGAGCGCCAACAGTGCGGCGCCCAGGCCACCGGCGGCACCGGCGCCGGGCACACCGAGCACCGAGCCAAATGTCCGTGCACCCTCGAGCACGCACAACAGTCCCTGAGCCCGCGCCCCGATAATCGCCGCATCGAGCAGGCGGCCGTAACCGACCATCCAGCTGTCGTACCTGCGCAGCGCCTCAGCGTCATCCGTCGGCAGACCCTTCTGCCCACCGAACACTGTCAGCGCGCCGCGACGCCCCACGAGCGGATTCTCGACATCGGAAAGCACCACAAGACGCGCGCCATTCAGTACCCGAAGCGCTGGCGTCAAATCGATACTCGCCACGTGTTCAAGGCCCGCGAGACCGGGGGCGATATTGCAGCCACACTCATCAACAAGGTGGGCACCCAGCGCCTGCAGCATGCCGGCGCCACCGTCGTTGGTGGCACTGCCGCCCAAACCAATATAGATAGTCTTTACCCCAGCACGGACCGCACGGAGCATCAGCTCGCCCACGCCATAGGTTGTGGCCGCCAACGCCGCCGACTCCGTGCAGGACGAATACCCAATACCCGCCGCCTCGGCCATCTCAATTACAGCTGACTTGTGCTCGCCGTCCACCAGCATCCGGGCAGACACGCGGTCGCCCAAGGAGCCTGTAACCTCGCAGGTCGAGAGCTCACCGCCGCATGCGGCGATGGCATCGAGCGTTCCCTCGCCACCGTCCGCCAGCGGCAATGCGTGCACCTCGGCATCGGGCCACGCACGGCGCATGCCTTCGGCAACGGCCTCCTCCGCCTGCACGCTCGAAACGCTGCCCTTAAAGGAATCAATCGCCAACAGCACACGGCGGGGCCGGCGACACGCGGGGCCAAAGCCGAGCGTCTCGTCGGCGAGATCTCCAACACCCGCAAGCGCCTCAGCGTGGGCCGCATGCGCCTCAAGGTTCAAACCGCAACCGCAACCGATGCCGTCGACACCACGCAGACCAGCAAAATAGCTGCTCAGCATCTCGCGGCACTCGCCTGCCAGCACGCCGGCGGTCACATTAAATCGATGGTTCAGGCGCGAATCGACATTGAGGTCGTACAGCGAACCCAGCGCGCCCGCCTTGGCATCAGCCGCGCCATACACGCAACGCCCCACGCGCGCGTTAACCATAAGCCCCGCGCACATGCAGCAGGGTTCGAGCGTCACGTAGACCGTGCAATCGGAAAGGCGCCAGCGACCGAGCGACCGAGCGGCAGCGCACAGGGCCGCAAACTCTGCATGCGCCGAAGGATCCTGGTCGAGTTCGCGGCGATTATGCGCCCTCGCGACAATCTCGCCCGCGCGTACCACCACGGCACCAATCGGTACCTCGCCCACCGCAGCGGCGGCGCGCGCCTCGGCCAGCGCCTCGCGCATGAACTTCTCGTCGATTTCGGTGCTCGTCATCGTTCGCCTTCCCTGTTGCAAATTCAAAACGATGCTATCATTACGACTCACGGAGAGATGGCAGAGCGGTTGAATGCGGCGGTCTTGAAAACCGTTGAGCGCGAGAGCGTTCCGGGGGTTCGAATCCCCCTCTCTCCGCCACTTCTAGTGATGCACCGGCGTCATGGTGCGCTCAAACAGCGCATCGACCACGTCGGCTATCTCGGGTCGACGCTCAAGATCGTGGCCCGATTCCCACCAGTTTGTGAACAATCGAATAATGCCACCGGCGATAAACTCCGATGTCGTCTCGAGCGAAACGGGCGCCAGAGCATCTTCGGCAAGCGAGCTCATCACACGCTCGCGGATGGAACGCGCAATACGGTCGCAAATCATGCCGGTCAGCATGCCCGACATGCTGCTCGCCAAAAGGTTATCCATGAGCTGCTCATGCGCCAGAATCATATTCATGGCATCGTCAAAGACCTCATGGCGAAGCGCCTGTACGTCATCAAGCGGCTCCGCGTCCGCTGCATCGGTCCGGTTTTGCGGCAAGCCCGTCATAAGCTCATCGATATAGAAGGCAAAGTAATCGTTTTTATCACGAAAATGCTTATAGAACGTTGTGCGGCGAATCAGGGCCCGGTCGCAAAGCATGGCAACCGTCAAATCCTCAAACCGATGCTCTTCCAAAAGCTCGGTAAAGGCATCGAACAGGGCACGATAGGTTTTCTTGATGCGAAGGTCCATCCGTATCGCCATCCTCAAGGCGTAGACAGCATTCCTTAATTTGTCGCATATCTTACACCTGTACCACCCGTTCCATATTGGCGCCCCCTCCCTGGTTGAAACATAACGCTTACCGGAAAGTTCGGCACCGCCAAAGGTTGCGGGTATACTGGATACGTTATACCAACAACGGCCGGCGCAAAACGCCGCTGCCATTCGAAACGGAGACATCATGCTTCCCGTCATCATCGGTATCGTTGTTCTCGTTGTGATCGCCTGTGCCATCGCCGGCATCTACAACAACATGGTCACCAAGCGCAATCGCATCGATAACGCCTGGCAGAACATCGACACGCAGCTGCAGCGCCGCAACGACCTGATCCCTAACCTGGTCGAGACCGTCAAGGGCTACGCCAAGCACGAGCAGGACACGCTCGCCGCCGTAGTCAACGCGCGTAACGCCGCCGTGAGCGCCACCACCCCCGAGGCCAAGATGGAAGCGGACAACGTGCTGACCGGTGCGCTGCGCCAGCTCTTTGCCGTCGCCGAGGCCTACCCCGACCTTAAGGCGAACACCAACTTTACGCAGCTCCAGTCCACACTCGAGGACACCGAGAACAAGGTGAGCTACGCACGCCAGAGCTACAACGATTGCGTGCTCAGCTACAACAACGCCATCCAGACGTTCCCGGCTGTTATCTTTGCCGGCATCTTCCAGTTTAAGGAGCGCCAGGGCTTCGAGGCCGCCGAGGCCGCCCGCCAGGCACCAACCGTCAAGTTCTAGTGAGCCGTTGACGCATCCACAACCGTTTTTGCATAAACCGCCCCGTCGAATGCATACTTCGACGGGGCGGTTGCTTTTTGCCCGAAGGTACCCCCAGGGGCGGCGTGCAAATTTTGGAGTTTTCAGCATCCCGGAACCCACAGGGCAGGAACGTGCCCACAGAACCGCGTTGAAAACCCTGATTCTGAGCCCTCAGCGCCTCAGAGATCGCTCATTTTTTTACAGGATGCGGCTCATGGCGCCTGACTTTTGTCCAAAAACCAGTATGCAGGCACCCTCGACTGCTGAAAACTCCCAAAAATGCACGCCCCGCCCCACCCCAGGCGAGCGGCAACCGAAAAAACGTGCACGTCCCCTCTTCGGCTGCAACTACGGCAAAGCCCTAACAGCCAAATAAAAGGCGCGGCCAATAGGCCGCGCACCTTCTCCCCTACAGCCCAGTAACCTCCTGGCAAGGAATGCAGAGCACTCGACCGAGGCGGACCGGCCTATCTCCCGGCGCATTCCACAGGAGGAAAGAACCTCCGCCGCACGTAGTGCGCAGCGGAGGTTCTTTCATGTCCGAGGACGCGCCGGGAGATAGGCCGGTCCGCCTCGGTCAGGGCTTGATGGGAATTACGAAGCCAGGCTACGCGACGGTGTAAACCCAGTTGTGCTTGTCCTCGACAGCACCAGACTGGATGCCGGTCAGGGTCTCGCGGAGCTTCTTCATCACGGGGCCAATCTCGGTGTAGCCAGCCGGGAAGGTCACGGTCTCATCGGCACCATAGACCTTGTTGTCGATCTCGCCCACCGGGGAAATGACGGCAGCGGTGCCGCACAGACCGCACTCAACAAAGGCGCCGGCCTTGACCTCGGCCCACTCGACGGGACGCTGGTCGACGGTCATGCCCAGGTCCTGAGCAACCTGAACGAGCGAACGGCGGGTGATGGAGGGCAGGATGGAGTCGGTGTGCGACTGCGGAACGACGAGGGTGCCATCCTCCTTCACGAACAGGACGTTAGCGCCACCGGTCTCCTCGACATAGGTGCGGGACTCGGAGTCGAGATACAGGTTCTCGGCATATCCCTCGCGATGGGCCTCCATCGTGGGCTTGAGGGACATGGCGTAGTTCAGGCCGGCCTTGATGTTGCCGGTGCCGTGCGGTGCCGCACGGTCGTACTCGGAAACGCGCAGCTTGACGGGCTTGAGGCCACCCTTAAAGTACGGACCGACCGGGGTCACGAGAATGCGGAACGTGTACTCAGGAGCGGGAGCCACGCCGATCACGTCACCGGAGCCGATCATAAACGGACGCACGTACAGGGTTGCACCGGAGCCGAAGGGCGGAACCCAGGCGGCGTTGGCAGAAACGACCTGCTTGACGGCCTCAACAAACTTGTCCTTGGGGAACGGGGGCATCTCGAGGCGCTGGGCAGAGTTATACATACGCTCGGCGTTCATGTCGGGACGGAAGCAGACGATGCTGCCGTCCTCGGCGGTATAGGCCTTCAGGCCCTCAAAGACCTCCTGGCAGTAATGGAAGATGCCACCGCACTCGGAGACATGCAGGGTGTGGTCGGTGGTCAGGCCGCCCTCGTCCCACTCGCCGTCCTTCCAATGGGCCTCGTAGCTGTAATCGGTCTTCATGTAGCCAAAGCCGAGGCTACCCCAATCGATATCCTTCTTCTCGACAGTCATATGTCGCTCCTTACATACACAGTTGCATACTCGCGAACCCGCACGCAAGGACCGAGGCCGCCCGCGTCGCAACGTCGCACGCCCGGAGCGTAGAGCCGGACGGGACACGCGAACAGCATCAAAGCCGATGGCACGTCGATTCGCATGCACGAGATTGTACTCCCCGCATGCGTTGGATAAAACGTTTTTCTTTAACTAACTAAAGTATTTTCATTTGACCGAAGCAAAAAAGGCCCGCCACCGTAAGCGGTGACGGGCCTCAACGGCACGGTTTGCGCGCTGGCTCGATCTACGCGTTCTATTTGCCCAGCTTAGCCTTGACGATGCCGACCACAGTCGGGATGATCGACACGGCGACGATGCCGATAATCAGCAGCTCAAAGTGCTCCTGCACAAAGGGGATGCCGCCAAAGAAGTAACCCAGCAGCGTAAAGACCGTCGACCAGGTAATGCCGCCCAGCACGTTAAAGATCACAAAGTTGCGCCAGTGCATGCCGCCCATGCCGGCGATAAAAGGCACAAAGGTGCGGATAAACGGAAAGAAACGACCCAGGAAAATAGCCAGGTGACCCCACTTGTCCAAGAAGTCCTCGGACTTTTTAATGCGCTCGGGCGTCATGGCCTTCACCTTGCCCGAAGCGATGATCTTTTTGCCAAAGAAATGGCCGATCATAAAGTTGCACTGATCGCCCAGGATGGCTGCGGCCCATGCGGTTGCCAGAAGCGCCACGATGTTAAAGCCGCCGTTGTGGGCAAAGAAGCCCGAGGCAAACAGCAGCGAATCGCCGGGAAGGAACGGGAAGAACACCACACCCGTCTCGATAAAGATGATCAGGAACACGCAGCCGTAGGCCATAAGCGGGCCGGCGGCGATCCAGCTGGCGATCGCGGTGCGCGGATCCTTAAGCAGCTCGGCGATAAAATTGATGAAACCCATGAAGTAAAACCTCTCAGTTGTGGGCGCGGACACGTCCAAGTTGACCAGTATACGGTTGTGACGCGGCAACGCACACGACCTTACAAAAGCGTGACTTCATTACCAGCAAGTTTGCATAATTGACACCTGTCGCGCAAAGCCGAGCAAGATTGCTCTTCCTAATCCCTAGCGAATCGCTATACTTTATTGAATTGCATTGTCGCGGCGCTAAGGGAGGGCGGCCGGTGAGCTTTATCAATACCATTCGCGAGGACATCAAGACCGTCCAGGCACAGGACCCCGCCGCGCAAAACGGCCTAGTCATCTTCCTTTCTTACCCCGGCCTGCACGCCAAGTGGAACCACGTGCCCGAGCACTGGCTGTGGGAACATGGACATCGCTCGCTCGCCCGCGTGCTCTCGCAAATCACCCGCCATATCACTGGCGTCGAGATTCATCCTGCCGCACAGATCGGCAAGCATTTCTTTATCGACCACGCCATGGGCGTTGTCATCGGCGAAACCGCCATTGTGGGCGACAACTGCGTGCTCTATCAGGGCGTCACACTTGGCGGCACCGGCAACGAGACCGGCAAGCGCCACCCCACCCTGGGCAACAACGTCACCGTGGGCACAGGCGCCAAGGTGCTCGGCAACATTCGCATTGGCAACAACGTCAAAATCGGCGGCAACTCGGTTGTCGTCAAAGACGTGCCCGACAACTGCACCGTCGTGGGCGTGCCCGGCCGCATTATCAAACGCAACGGCTGCCGCGTGTTCGAGGAGACCTTCGACGCCAAGCAGCATCGCGAGTACATGCCCGACGATGCCGCCGAGCAGAGCGCCCTCAACCGCCAGGGCATCAACGAAAACGCCCGTCGCGTCAAGGAACTCGAGCGAGAGGTGGCCGAGCTCAAAGCCCTCGTCGCCAAGCTCGTGGACGAGCGCTAGGGCCGTGGGCAGCCGCCACAGCATGAACGCCAGCACAAAAGGCGCGCCAGGGAATCCGCCCCCGGCGCGCCTTCTTTTCGATGCGACATGCGGGACTGCCCCTTTGTCACCTTATGCGAACTGGCTTAGGTAGAGGTCGGCGTAAGCGCCCTCGGCAGCCAGCAGCTCCTTGTGCGTACCCTGCTCGATGATATTGCCGTGATCCATGACCAGGATGAGGTCGGCATCGACGATCGTCGACAGACGGTGCGCGATCACAAAGCTCGTGCGCCCGCGCATGAGCGCGTCCATGGCGCGGCCGATGGCAAGCTCGGTGCGCGTGTCCACGCTCGACGTCGCCTCGTCCAGGATGAGGATCGCCGGGTTGTTGAGCAGCACGCGCGCGATGGTCAGCAGCTGACGTTGGCCCTGGCTGATGCTCTCGGCATCGTTAGCCACCCGTGTGTCGTAGCCCTGCGGCATAGTGCGCACAAAGAAGTCGACCTGAGCGGCACGTGCGGCCGCGACAATCTCCTCGCGCGTCGCCTCGGGACAGCCATAGGCGATGTTCTCGGCAATGGTGCCATCGAACAGCCAGGCGTCCTGCAACACCATGCCAAACTGCTGGCGCAGCTCGCCGCGGTCCGTGCGGCTCGTGTCCACACCGTCGAGGGTAATGCGGCCGCCGTCGATCTCGTAGAAGCGCATGAGCAGATTGATGAGTGTGGTCTTACCCGCACCCGTGGTTCCCACCACGGCGATCTTCTGACCCGGCTCGGCGGCAAACGACACGTCGCGCATGAGCGGCTTGTCGGGCGCATAGCCAAAGCGCACGTGCTCAAAAGCGACGCGGCCCTCCACCTTGCCCGGCAGCTTGGCAGCCTCGCCCGGCTGCGGATCGGCCTCCATCTCGGGCTCATCGAGCAGGTCGAACACGCGCTCTGCGCTCGCCAGCGCGCTCTGCAGCGAGTTAAAGGTAAACGACAACTGCGTCATGGGTTCGGACGCCTCGTAGATAAACTGGAAGAACGCCTGGAACACGCCGACGGTCATATGCCCGGCAACCAGCATGCTGCAGCCCACCAGCGCAATCACGATCTGCGCCAAACGGCCGATAAAGCGCACCGCAGGGCCGACGGCGTTAATCATAAAGTCGGCCTTGGTGCTCACGCGCGCCAGCTCCTTCGAAGCCTCGTGTACCTCGGCAGAGCTCTGGCGCTCGCGGTTAAACGCACGGATCACCAGACGGCCCGAGTAGCCTTCCTCGACCGCACTCGTAATCTTGGACACCCACTCCTGGCGCTCGCCCGTCACATCGTGCGTGCGGCGCGACACGACCTTCGTCACCAGCAGCGAAAGCGCCGTAAAGAACAAAAAGACGAACGTGAGCGGCACGCTAAACACGAACATCACGCTCACGGCGCCCACTACGGTACCGATCGACACCAGCAGCTGCAGCAATCCGCGCTGCATACTCTCGGACATCTTGTCCAAGTCGTTGGTCGCGCGGCTGACGACCTCGCCGGGACGATGCGCGTCAAAGTAGGCAAGCGGCAGGCGGTTGAGCTTTTGTGCGATGCGGTTGCGTAGGCGCAGGTTGAGGCGCTCGGCAACGCTCGACATCAAAAAGCTCTGGAGTGCGTAGAACGAGGCGGCGGCGGTCCAGATCATAAAGTAGATGAAGATGGTCCTGCCGCAGTTCTCCCAGGTAATACTGAAGGTAGTGTTGTTGGCAAACGCCACCTTCATGTGCCCCCACAGCTCATCGATCACGCGGGCGCTGTAGGCCGGCGCCGCGGTGTTAAAGATGGCATAGAACACGATGCTCGCGAACACGATATAGAAACGCCAATGGTCGCCGGCGGCCTCGCTCCACAGGCGGCGCACCGTCGCCCAGGTGTCGCGGGGCGTCTCGTCCTCGTCCTCGTCGTCAACGTCGCGCATGCGCTCTGCCTCGGCGCGGGCGCGCTCGTCCTCGGCGCGCTCGTTTTCCTCGTAGAGTGCCTGGCGGCGAGCCTCGCGCTCCGCCGCCTTGGCGGCTTCGTCCAGGCCGGGCGTGGCGCCCGCCTCCTCGACTGTCTCTGCAACCGCGGCGTCATCGGCGATGCCCTGCTTCTTGAGCTCCTCGGTCATGCTACTCACCTCCCTTCATCTGCGATTCCGCGATAGCGCGGTACACCTCGCAGGTTTCCATGAGCTCGTCGTGCGTGCCCAGGCCCACGATCTCGCCGTCCTTGAGCACCACGATCTGATCGGCATGCAAAATAGTCGAGATGCGCTGGGCGATGATGAGCACCGCGGCATCGCACGTCTCGTCCTGCAGCGCATGGCGCAGTGCCGCATCGGTCTTAAAGTCCAGGGCCGAAAAACTGTCGTCGAAGATATACAGGTCGGCGCGCTTCATGAGTGCGCGGGCGATTGCCAAACGCTGGCGCTGGCCGCCCGAAAAGTTCGTACCGCCCTGCGCCACCGGAGTGTCGAGCCCCTGCGGTTGATCGAGTACAAAGGTGCTCTGGGCAACCTGGAGCGCATGGAGCATGTCAGCCTCGGTCGCGTCTTCGTTGCCAAAGCGCAGATTGCTTGCCACGGTACCCGAGAACAGCCATGCCTTCTGCGGCACATAGGCAATGCGCCCGCGAATCTCACCTTGCGAAAGGTCGCGCAGATCAACGCCGTCCAGGCGAATGACGCCCTTGGTGGCATCGTGGAAGCGCAGTAGAAGCTTTGCCACCGTCGACTTGCCCGAGCCCGTCGAGCCCACAATCGCGGTCGTCTGACCGCGGCGACAGGTAAAGTTCAGATCGCACAGTGTGTCCTCGTCGGCGTCGTCAAAGCGAAACGACATATGATCGAACACGGCGACTGCATCCGCATCGTCCTCGGGGGCAGGCGCCCCGTCACCCAGCGTGCGCTCGCCGTCCACTGCATCGGCCCCGTCCTTTGAGTCGGGCGCGGCCGCATCGAGCGTACGCTGGCCATCGACGATGCTCGGCTCAATCTCCAACACCTGCTGCGCACGGTTCAGGCACGCCGCGGCGCGCGGCAGCGTCAGCACTACCATCTGCGCCATCATCACAAAGAACAGGATCAGGAGCGCATATTCCAGCACCGCGGAGATGCTCGCAATCTGCATTGCATGGGCGCCAACGCGGTTGCCGCCCACCCACAGCACCGCCACCTCGGCAATGTTCATCAAAAAGAAGGTAGAGCTATCAAGGCCCACAAACAGGTGGTTGACCTTAATGGCGTTGTCCGCGTAATCGCTAAACACCTCGTCCAGGCGCTGCTCCTCGTGAAGCTCTTTATTAAAAGCGCGGATGACGCGAACGCCCACGATGTTCTCGCGCAGCACCACGTTCATGCGGTCGATAAAGCTCTGCAGGCGCATAAAAATTGGCGCGGCGTTAGCCACGGTAAAGACTGCCGCCACCAGCACGATCGCAACCACCACGCCCAGCAGCGTACCCATGGCGGGATCGATGAGCCACGCAAAAATGATGCCCGCGACGGCCAAGAACGGCACCGGCAGCACCAGCTGGATCGTCTGCAGGATGGCCTGCTGAATCACATTGATGTCGTTGAGCGAGCGCGTGATCATCGATCCGGTGCCAAAGCGCTCAAAGTCGCTGGCCGCGAGCTCGAGCGACTTGTCGTACACGGCATTGCGGATATCGCAGGCCACGTTGGCGGCCAAGCGCGCCGAAAGATAGCAGCCCAGCACCGCGCCGCCGCTGGCCATGCCGGTCGCGATAAGCATGTAGAGGCCATTGCGCAAAATGTAGTCGACATCACCCGTGGTGATACCGGTGTTGACCATGTTCGCCAGCATCGTGGGAACCAACAGCGTGCCGACGTTATCAACCAGCAGCACCAGCAGCGTCACTGCGACAAGCCCTCGATAGGGCTTCAGAAACCTCATTAACAGTCGCACGACTCCCCCTCACATTGATCCTGCGTCTGGCTTGCAGCTGCCACCTGCTGCTTAAATGTCTCGCACTCCTCATCGAGCACCTGGGAGAATTTGCCGATCAAGCGCATAATCTCGCGTTGCTCACACGGCTCAAGCGCGCAAAATGCTCGCTGTTCGGCCTTAAGTGCCGGCAACGCATAGCGCTCAGCAAATTGCCTACCCTCTTTGGTCAGGCACACAACCTTGTTCTTACGGCTGCCTTCGGCAAACTCCAACGTTGCGAAGCCCCGCGCCGTCAAGGTTTTAATTGCCGAGTTGATAGTCTGTTTGCTATAGAACCATTCGCTCGTCAGACGGCTTACGTCAACACTGCCGCCCGCCGTGCTGGTATCGACGAGCATCCAGTAAGCGCAGTCCGAAAGACCGCAGGCGCGCGAGAACTCCGAATAAATATGGTCGAGTCCATTGAGCAACCGGTCGAAGTCGACCAGCATAACCGCACTATTCATCTATCCCACCATTCGATTGTCCGATTTTTGACCAATTTTGTATCTCTAGATTAGTCCGAGTTTTGACTATCGTCAACAGGTTCTCCGCAAATGCTTGCACTTTTATGGCCTATCGGCAGAAAAAGACCGCCGGCGCGGGGGCAGCGCCGGCGGTCACGTGAAAATCGGGTTTTATTGCTTGTTAAGCGGCGACGGCTTCATAGACCGTAGCGCCCGAGAAGCTGTCATGCAGGCTCTTGCCGGCAATCCACGGCAGCTCGACGACCTCACAGACCGTGTTGACCAGCTCGGAGCAGTCAGTAAAGTGGCCCTTGTCGTTGAGGGCCTCGCAATCCTGAACACGCCAATAGCCATCGGTGTGCGTGATGTAGTACTCGTGATCGTTGATCGACACGAAAGCGCGCGTCTTGGAACGCAGCAGCTTCAGAAATCCTTCGAAATCGGTCTCGATGACATCTCCAGCCTGGAACATGATAGTTACCTCCTGGCCCGGCGCCACCACGGCGCGTTGATAAACGTTGGTACTCCTTTAGTAAAACCTTTATCAGAGGTTATGCGTTCGTCATTTAGGCAAGTGGTAAAAAACCGCAGGGTAGACGGGATAAAACGTTTAACCATCCCATTTGTTTGTCACATTCCGAAGCCACTTTTATGCAAACCTACTTTCCCAATTGGAATCTATCCTTTTGGCCGGGCAATTGACCGTCTATCGTTTGAGCCCGACGGGTATGAACGGGGCATCTGCAACGCCACCGCAAGGAGACACCATGGAGACTATCGAAGCGCTCATTCACCGCCGCAGCTGCCGCAAATACAGCGATCGTCCCGTCGAGGCCGAAAAGCTTGCACGTATTATCGAAGCCGGCCAATATGCACCGAGCGGCATGGGCCGCCAGCCGGTGACATTTGTCGCCGTCACCGACCCCGCGACCGTCGAGCGCCTCTCACAGCTCAACGCCCAGGTCATGGGCAGCAACAGCGACCCCTTCTATGGCGCCAAGACCGTTGTGGTGGTACTGGTCGACCGCAACGTGCCCACGCATCTGGAAGACGGCTCGCTCGCCATGGGCAACTTGCTCAACGCCGCCTATGCACTGGGTGTCGATTCATGCTGGATTCACCGCGCGCATGAGGTCTTTGACTCGCCCGAGGGCCTGGAGCTGCTGGCCAGCTGGAGCCTGCCCGCCGACGGCAGCCTGCGCGGTGTCGGTCACTGCATTCTGGGCTATGCCGAGGACACGCTACCCGAGCCCAAACCCCGCCGCGACAACGTCGTCTACGTAAGGTAACCCAAGAGCGTCATAGGGGTAGCTAATTTGGGACGAGGCTATTTTAGCCACCCCACTCGCAACTTATCTTGCCGATGGAGTTGTCGTCGTTTCGTTCGTGTGGGTCGTTTCGGCGCCGTCGCCCTGTTCGCCCTCGTCCTTTTGAGCGTCGGCGATGGTGGAGGCTGCCGCGACCATGCCGCGCTGGGGCGCGACGCCCGTCTGGGTCTGAGCGCCCTCGACAACTTCTGTGCCTGCATGCGCGAGCTCGGGCGATTTAAACACCGCGTCCAAGTTGGCGCCACCGCCGGCGTAGCCAAGCGCAGCGAGTGCGATGACGATCACTGCAACGACGACCGCGATCGGCACATAACGATGCCAACCAGCAGGATTGAGCCCACTGCGGCGAGCCGCCCCGCGGCTGATGTAGCCGAGCGTGCCGTCGTGCTTGAGCTTTGAGCCCACCACGCGTTTGCGGCCCCACAGCGAGGACTCTGCCTGCATTGCCAAGCGAGCACCTGTCGAAGGATAGCCGTATTTAGTGCGCTTGAACGAGCCGTCAAACCCCGAGGCGTGTTTGCCCCACGTCACCGATGTTGTGCGTCGGTTAACCGGCGCGGCACTCCGCCTTCTGCGGCTCGGTTTTGTAGTCTCAGCCATACGCCCCCGCACGCCGTAACCAAATCGAAACAATAACGCTTTGGACTGTAGCACACGCGTCGCGCGCGGTCACGGGCGCCTCGCTCAACGGTCATCGTCCTTCAGCAAGCGCCACAGCGTTGTTCGGCTTACGCCCAGCACCTCCGCCGCACGGGTCCGGTTGCCGTGGAGATGATCTACAACCAGATGCGCGATATCTCGCTCGGTATCGGCCAGCGGTCGCAGGATATACAGGTCGCTTTCGAGTGTCGGGGCGCCAAAGGTTGCGGTCTTAATCACGTCCTCTTGGGCGAGCACTTCCTCCGCCACAGCGCGATCCACCGTGCCCGCCCCCACCAATATATACAGTCGTTCCGAGACCTCGCGGAGCTGCAGATAATTGCGCGGCCAGCGGTAAACATCGAGCGTCTTTGCCGCCGCGGCAGACAACGTGGGCGCTGCCGTCCCAAATGCATCAGCGAGATATTCCAAATAGCGCGCAACCTTCGTCGACGCGGCTCCCTGCTCGGCGATTGCCGGCGCCACGCTCACCGCACAGGCGAAGCGCTCAGTCACAAAGGCAGCTTGATCACTTTCGCTGCCGCCCGGCATGTCATTCGCCGTCAGCACCACATGGCAGCGCGTCGCCAACGCGGTGTCGGCCATCGTGGAAACGAGCTCGCGGAGACGCTGGGGGCCAACCGTGTTCCAGCCCTCAATGCAAAGTGTCAGCCCCGTTTGGAACAACGGCGATTCGGCGCTTTTGAGCACGTGGCGCCAACCGCGATCGGTAAGCTCATCGAGCGCAACGGCAACAAAGGGTTGATCGGCAAAAGGACCGTCCAGATAGAGGCGCTTGGCGATCTCGACCTGACCCGCTCCCAGCTCGCCCTCGAGCATAAGGGGCACGCCGCGCGCGTAACTCTCGGCGACCGGCGCAGCTACCGAGGCCGCCCCCTCAACGATGCCGTACGCGCTCGATTCGTAGCGGGCCTCAACTTCGTCGGCGTTGAGCCACTCGATGCCCGCATGTGCCGCGGCGCCGCGTACCTCGCGGACCACGACGACCCAAAGGCCCCCGCCTTCTTTGTCGGTGGGGCGAACGGTCAGGCTCAGGCGCGTACCCGCACGCCCCATAACCAGACGCGCGCCGTCTCCTATACGGTCGAGGCGCTCAGCGACAAAAGCCGCCACATCCCGCTCAAGCGCCGCGTCATTCATGGTCGAAATCGCGACGTCCCCACGCGCATCGATTGCCAATGCCGAGGCCCCGGCAGCAGCCAGGGCCTCGGTCAAGATGTTCAGCTTGGCATCGCTATCCATGATTTGCCCCCTGTCCGCGGCGACGTGCAACCGCCGACGGTCGCACGACCGAGTGTTTCAAAATTGAACGATATTGCTCACCAAACACTATAGGGCAGAAAGCGCCGTCCTGCGAGTATAGGTGTTGCCCCGCATCGCCATCCTGGCGGGGCGATAAGAGCTCTTCGGGACTTATA
>CAJMNP010000009.1 GCA_905214895.1 uncultured bacterium
CGGCCTTGAGGTCGGCGGGCGGAGAAGGACGTGGTTGATAGGGATACGTGTCCCGGTCGCTGTTTCGCGGCTTTGCCGCGAAAGGCGCGTTACTTTGGGATGGGTGGGGAATGTGGTTGTTGCGGCAACTGGTCCCCGCCATAAATTACCCTTGGCATACTTGCGCGAAAACCTGCCCGTGCTACACTTGCAATTGCTGTTTCAGGGCGGGGTGAAATTCCCCACTGGCGGTAAATCGGGCGGTGTCAAAGGGACGCCGTGGCGCAGGTGAGGTGCCTGCGGTCGAGCCGATGAGTCCGCGACCCGTGTGTGCGTTGGTTCGCATGCCGGCTGAACTGGTGAGATCCCAGTACCAACGGTTAGAGTCCGGATGAAAGAGGCAGGTGATCTTATGTCTGAACAGTCGCAGCATATCCATTTTGAGAACACGAATAGGTGGAGCACCAAACAGCTCGTTACCATGGCGTTGATGTGCGCCTTGGGCGCCCTGTTTATGTACGTGCAGCTGCCCATCCTTCCTTCGGCACCGTTTTTGACGTATGACCCGTCGCTGGTGCCGGCGATGGTGTGTGGATTTGCGTATGGCCCTGGTGCCGGCACCGCTGTTGCCGCTATGGCGATCGTTATCCATGCGCTTACCACGGGCGATTGGGTCGGTGCGCTTATGAACCTGGTGGCTACGCTGGGCTATATTCTGCCTGCGGCTATCGTCTACCAGAAGATGCACACCTATAAGGGTGCCGTGATTGGCCTGGTGCTCGGCGTCATTGCTGCTACGGCGCTTTCTATGGTTGCGAATCTGACCATTGGCGTTTGGTTCTGGTATGGCTCGGTCGATGTGATTGCCCCGCTCATGATTCCCGCCGTGCTGCCGTTCAACCTCATCAAGACCGTGCTCAACTCGGTGTTGACGCTGGCGGTGTACAAGGCGGTCTCTAATCTCATCACGCCTAAAAAGAATCAGGTCAAAGGCCGCGCATGATTGAGTGTCGGGGCGTTTCCTTTAGCTATGACGGTTCTGCACCGGCGCTCGACGGCGTCGACCTGAACATCGAGGATGGCGAGTTTTTCTGCATCCTCGGTGGTAATGGGTCGGGCAAGTCGACGTTTGCCAAGCACCTGAATGCGCTGCTTCAGCCCGATGCGGGAACGGTGTGCGTCAACGGCATGGACGCGTCCGATCCCGAGCTGGTCTACGACATCCGCTCGACTGCTGGCATGGTGTTCCAGAATCCCGACGACCAGCTTGTGGCGACGCTTGTCGAGGACGATGTTGCGTTTGGTCCCGAGAACTTAGGGGTCGAATCGGCCCAGATTGCGCAGCGCGTGCGCGAGGCGCTGAAGGCCGTGGGTCTGGTGGGCTTTGAGCGCCACGAGACCCACGCTCTCTCGGGCGGACAAAAGCAGCGCGTGGCGCTTGCCGGCGTGCTCGCCATGGAGCCGCGCGTGCTCATCTTGGATGAGGCCTCCTCGATGCTCGATCCGCGCGGGCGCAAGGGCCTTATGAAGGCCTGTCACGCGCTGCACGAACGCGGCATGACCATCGTGATGATTACGCACTTTATGGAAGAGGCCGCTGAGGCCGATCGCGTTGCTGTCTTCCAAGCGGGCCGCGTTGCCATGCTCGGTACGCCCGAGGAGATCTTGACGCGGGCGGACGAACTCGCGCGGCTGAACCTGGATATGCCGGCATCGTGCTGTCTTGGCAAGGCGCTTCGCGCGAAGGGCGTGCCCATTTGCGCACAGGTGCGCGAGGCGGATATGGTCGCCGAGATTGCGCAGACTTATGCCGAGCGGAGTGGGACAGGCATCGCCGGGCGGCCTTTCGCATCCGATCCTCGTATTCCCGACAACGTCTCCTCTGCAATCGATGGCGCAGACGCGCTGGAGCCTGTCATCGAGATTTCGCACCTTTCGTATAGCTATTCGTTGAGCGCCCGCGAGCGTCGCCGTTGGCACAAACACTCAGCCGCCGAGGGCGCATCGAACAAACAGGCCCTCTGGGGCAACGACCCTAGCAGCCCCTGGGCGTTGCGCAATGTGTCGCTAACGGTGCGTCGCGGCGAGTTCCTGGGCCTTGCGGGCCATACCGGTTCGGGTAAGTCGACGCTGGTTCAGCATCTCAACGGCCTGATTCGTCCCCAGGAGGGTTCCGTTTACGCGTTGGGGCTCGACCTGGTAAACAAGAAAGATGCCGCCGCGGTTAAGGCAAAGGTCGGCGTGGTGTTTCAGTATCCAGAGCGTCAGCTGTTTGCCGAGACCGTGGCACAGGACGTGGCGTTTGGTCCGCATAACCTTGGCTTGCCGCAGGCCGAGGTTGCCCGCCGCGTTGAGTCGTCGCTCGCGCGCGTGGGCCTCGATCTGGCCACGGTGGGCGACAAGAGCCCCTTTGAGCTTTCGGGCGGGCAGCAGCGGCGCGTGGCGTTTGCCGGCGTGCTTGCCATGGAGCCCGAGGTCCTGGTACTCGATGAGCCCATGGCGGGGCTCGATCCGGCGGCGCGCAGTGATTTCCTGGAGCTCATCGATCGACTTTACCATGGGGGCCTGACCGTCGTCATGGTCTCACACAGTATGGATGACCTTGCCAATTGCTGCGACCGTATTGTCGTGATGAACGAGGGCACGGTGTTTGCCGAGGGCACGCCCGCTCAGGTTTTTGCGTATGCCGATGAGCTCAAGTCGATCGGCTTGGGTGTTCCCGCTGCCCAGCGCATGGCGCTGGCGCTTGCGAGGGCAGACGTGCCGCTACGCTTGGACGGCCTCTATACGGTTGAGTCGTTGGCCGACGAGTTGGCAGATTTGCTGATCGGTTGCTCAGACGGTTCTTCTAACGTTTCGGACGAGGCCGAATCCAAGACGGTCGCGCGAGAGGAGGGCTGCTAATGGAGGCGTTTTCGTTTGGCAGCTACTATCCCGGCGATAGTACAATCCACCGCCTGGACCCGCGAACTAAGTTGCTCTTGGGCTTTGTGTTTCTGATCACGACACTCACGGTCAGCAGCTTCCGCGGACTGGTCCCGATCGCAACCTTCGTTGTCCTGATCTATGCCGTGTCCCGGGTGCCGGCTCGTCGCGTCCTGTCATCGATGGCACCGCTGCTGGCGATTGTCGCGGTGGTCGCGGTGCTCAACCTGTTTTCCGACCAGAGCGGGCGCATTCTGTGGCAGCTCGGCTTTTTGCAGATAAGCGAGGGCTCGCTACATTCCGCCGCCTTTATGGCGTGCCGCCTGACCTTGATGATGGCCGGTATGAGCGCTATCACGCTCACCACACCGACGCTCGACCTCACCGCGGGCTTTGAGCGCCTGCTCGCGCCGTTTGCGCGTGTGGGACTTCCTGCGCACGAGCTCGGCATGATCATGGGTATCGCGTTGCGCTTTATGCCGCAGTTTGCCACCGAGATGAAGCAGACGGCCGATGCGCAGGCGAGCCGCGGTGCGCGCGTGACGGGAGGCCCGCTCGGCGGCGTGCGTATGCTCGGCAGTGTGGCGATTCCGCTGTTCACAGGCGTGTTCCGTCATGCCGAGACGCTGTCTGCCGCCATGGATGCCCGTTGCTATCATGGCGAGCAGGGCCGCACGCGTCTGCATGCGCTTGCATTTGGCCGCGGCGATGTGTTGGCGGCGGTGGTGACGGCGCTGCTGCTCATCTGCGTCATCGTCATCAATCTTCAACTTGTTTAGGCGCGATTCGAGCGCAGGAAAGGGGTCCCTATGGCCGACAACGACCGCACGGCGCAGCTCGAGCGCGCCTGTTCGTATCTTAGGCGTATTCCGGCGTGGTATCTCGCCACGATCGACGTGACGGACGGACATCAGCCGCGCGTGAGGCCGTTCTCGTTTGCCATGGTCGATGATGGCAAGCTGTGGTTTTGCACGTCGCGCGACAAGGACGTGTGGGCGGAGTTGAGCGCGAACCCCAAGTTTGAGGTTTCGGGTTGGAAACCGGGGGAGTGTTGGATTGTGCTGACCGGCGAGGCCGCGCTCGAGGACGACGCGGTCGTGAGCGACCGGGTGCGCCAAGCCGGCTTTAAGCACATGGTGGGCATCGGCGAAGACCACAAGGGCGCCAACGACGGTCGCCTTGCCTTTTTCTCGGTGCGCAACATCGCCGCCCGCTTCTGTGATATCGACGGCAGCGAGGAGCGCCTGGAGCTTTAACCCTAGGGTAGCTAAAGCAGCCCCGACCCAAAAAGACTAGTGCCAGGAGGACACATGGACGGATTGAATACGGTGTTGGAGTATCTGACGTCGGTGCCGGCATGGTATTTGGCGACGAGCGTTGACGGACAGCCGCATGTGCGTCCGTTTTCGTTTGCGCAGATCCAGGACGGCAAGCTGTGGTTTGTAACGGCGCGCACCAAAGACGTGTGGCAAGAGCTGCTGCAAAATCAACGCTTTGAGGCCACGAGTTGGTGGCCGGGCCATGGCTGGCTCATCTTGCGCGGACATGCGGGTCTGGATGATCAGGCCGCTCCCGATATGCGCGAGGCGGGCTGGAAGCACCTGGAGCGCCTGGGCGAGCACTACGAGGGCGCAGACGATCCCACGCTCGTCTTCTTTAGTGTGGAGGAACCCGAGGCCTTTGTCTGCAACCATGACGAATGGGTGCCGGTCGAGCTCTAAACGAGTCTCTCAGCAAGCTTCGACAATTCAAATTCTCGCATGTAGCGGGCCCCACATTGCAACGTCACCGTAAGGTGCACTGGGCAATATGGGGCCCGTATTCATTTGTCAATTCCTTCGAGTGAATGTGTCGGGACTGTTTCAATGCATGAATATGTAAAAGATTTGCGTATATATGCATCTTTTGGTGCTAAAGTTTCAACCCACTTCATAACGACCGCTGCGAAATGCGCATCGGTGCATAAATCGCAGACAAGGAGTCTGATATGTCTTTGAAGGTTGGAATCGTCGGCGCGGCTGGATATGCCGGAGCCGAGCTCATTCGCCTCGTGCTCGGTCATCCCGAGTTTGAACTTGTTGCCATTACGTCCAACGCCGATGCCGGCCAGCCGCTGTCTGCGGTGTATCCGAGCTTTGCTGGCGTGAGCGATCTGGTCTTCACGACGCATGACGCGCCTGAGCTTAAATCCTGCGACGCCGCCTTCTTGGCCGTGCCGCACACGGCTGCCATGGCACAGGTGCCCGCCCTGCTTGCCGCGGGCGTCTCCTGCTTTGATCTTTCGGCCGATTACCGTCTGAGCGATGCGTCTGTCTTTGAGACATGGTATGCCGCCGAGCATACGAGCCCCGAGCTGCTCAAGACACGTGCCTTCGGTCTGCCCGAGCTGTTCTGCCAGGACTTGGAGACCGCTGCTTCCAGCCATGCCGCTGGCAGGTCCGTGTTGGTTGCCTGCGCCGGTTGCTATCCCACCGCAACGAGCCTTGCCGCCGCGCCCGCCGTGCGCGCCGGCTGGGTTGCCCAGGGTGGCCCTGTGATCGTTGATGCCATCAGCGGTGTGACGGGTGCCGGCAAGTCCTGCAATGCTCGTACGCATTTTTGCAGCGCCGACGAGAACTTGGAGGCCTACGGCGTGGGCAAGCATCGTCACACGCCCGAAATCGAGCAAATCCTGGGCCTGACCGATCGCGTCGTCTTTACCCCGCACCTGGCACCGCTCAAGCGTGGTCTGCTCTCTACGGTGACGATGCCGCTTACGCCGCAGGCTATCGATACCTTAACCCTTGAGGACGTTGTCGACTATTACAAGAAGTTCTACGCCGGTCGCACCTTTGTGCGCGTGCTCGATGCCGGCCAGCAGCCCAAGACGGCTTCGGTCGTCGGCACCAACGCTGCCCAGATCGGCCTTGCGCTCAACAAGCGTGCGGGCGTGCTGGTGGCGACGGGCGCTATCGACAATTTGTGCAAGGGCGCTGCGGGCCAGGCGGTCCAGTGCGCCAACATCGTCTTTGGTTTTGACGAGCGACGAGGCTTGCCCACAGTGGCGTGCCCGGTGTAGCACATTCGATTGTTAACGATTTGGTAGTCGGGTATCGAGTTGGGCGCCACTTTTAAGCTGGTCTACTAATTGCGACCGGTATGGCGTGCCAGCCGATGCCCGCTTTTTTATTTGATATAAGGAGTCGTAGGGACGATGAATACCGACCTGATTGATATCAAGATTCGCGCCGTCGAGGGTGGCGTTACGGCGGCTGCCGGCTTTAAGGCCGCAGGCATCCATGCGGGATTCCGGAAGAATCCCGAGCGCTTGGACTATGCACTCGTCGTGCCCGATAAGCCCTGTCCCGGCGCCGGCGTGTTTACGACCAACCGCTTTTGCGCGGCGCCCGTGCAAGTGAGCCGTGCCAACCTGGGCGGTGCGGACAAGGGCTACGGCATTATCGCCGGCGTTTCAATCAACTCCGGCAACGCGAACGCCGCCACGGGCGAGACCGGCCTTGCCTGCGCTCGCGAGACCTGCAACATCGCCTCGCAGGTCATCGGCTGTGAACCCCAGCAGATCCTAGTTGCATCCACAGGCGTGATTGGACAGATTCTGCCCATCGACACATTTGAGACGGCCGTTCCGTCCGCCTTTGAGGCGCTCTCTGCCCATGGCGGTGCCGATGCGGCCCGTGCCATCATGACGACCGATACACATTCCAAGGAGTATGCCGTTCGCTACCGCAGTGAGGCTGCGGGCCATGCGGGCAACGCCTATACGGTGGGCGGCATGTGCAAGGGCTCGGGCATGATCATGCCCAATATGGCCACCATGATCGCGGTCATTACTACCGATGCCCCCGTCGAGCCGGCGGCGCTCCACACCCTGTTGCTCTCGACCGTTAAGCAGACCTTTAATAAGGTGACGGTCGATTCCGATACCTCGACCAACGACACCTGTATCATGCTTGCTTCTGGCGCTGCTGCTGCAGATGCCGAGGCCATCGTCGAGGGCACTGACGCCTTTGACGAGTTGGTCTTTGCCGTGCACGAGGTGTGCGAGAGCCTGGCGCGCAACATTGCGGCCGATGGCGAGGGTGCGTCAAAGCTCGTGACGGTTAACGTCACCGGCGCCGCCAACGACGAGGAAGCCGATATCGCCGCCCGTGCCGTCGCCAACTCGCCGCTCGTCAAGACCTGTATCGCCGGCCACGATTGCAACTGGGGCCGCGTTGCCATGGCGCTCGGCAAGTGCGGCGTGCAGTTTAAGCAAGAAGATGTGTCCATCGACATGATGGGTATGCCCGTCTGCCGTGATGGCCTGACCGTTCCCTTTGACGAGGACGAGGCGCTGCGTCGCTTTGAGGCGCCCGAGATTGTGATCTCGGCAGACCTGGGCGCAGGGGACGCGGCGACCACCGTGTGGACTTGCGACCTCACGCACGAGTACATCTCCATTAACGGTGACTACCGTTCCTAGACTCCCGATGTGCCGCGCGTCCCGCTGCAATCGCGGGCAACGAGGTGCGGCGCGATAGCTACACGAAAGACGAGGCAGACTATGAAGTTCGCACGCGATTGTCGCTCGAACGAATCCAACGAAGTTACCGCGCAGCTGCTGTTCGAGGCGCTGCCGTGGATTAAGAACCTGACCGGTAAGACGGTCGTTATCAAGTACGGCGGTGCCGCCATGGTTGATGAGCAGCTGCGCCGCGACGTGATGAGCGACATCGTTTTGCTCAAGATCATCGGTATGCGCCCCGTCATCGTGCATGGCGGCGGCAAGGCTATCAACGAGGCGCTGAGCCATTACGATATTCCCGTCGAGTTTAAGAACGGCCAGCGCGTGACTACGCCTGCCACCATGGATATCGTGCGCGAGGTGCTGGGCGGCAAGGTTAACCAGGAGCTGGTTGCTGCCATCAACCACCACGGCAACCTGGCCGTGGGCGTATCGGGCAGCGATGCCGGCACGCTCATCGCCGAGCCGCTCGACCCCGAGCTCGGACGCGTGGGCAAAGTGACGCACGTCAACACCGACTATATCGAGCGCTTACTCGATAGCGAGTACATCCCCGTCATCGCTACCGTCGCGGCGGGGGAGGACGGCGGTTTCTTCAACATCAACGCCGATACCGCCGCCGGTGCCGTTGCCGCGGCGCTTCACGCGCATAAGGCGATCTTTTTGACCGATGTCGATGGCCTGTACAAGGACTTTAGCGACAAGGACTCGCTTATCTCCAACCTAACGCTCGACGAGGTTAACGAAATGCTCTATGGGGGCGAGGTCGACAAAGGCATGATTCCCAAGCTACGCGCCGCTGTCGATGCGCTTACCGCCGGCGTATTTCGTGCCCACATCATTAACGGTACTACGCCGCACTCGCTGCTGCTGGAGCTGCTGACCGATGCCGGCGTCGGCACCGTGATCCATTCCACCGAGACGGCTTACGAGTTCGATACGCATCCGCATCCGCTTTCGACGTTTGCTGCGCGTCTGACCGAGAACCTTGACGAGGTCGAGAAGCTCCAGACGGTCTAGCTGACCCGCAGCCGCCCCATTCCTGTACCCATAGCCCCGCGCCGTCTGGCGCCCAACGAAAGGCATCCCATGTCACTTGCAGCTCAGCAATCGCTTGAATCCCATTACGTTATGCATACCTTTGGCCGCTCTCCGGTCGAGTTTGTCGAGGGTCACGGCATGAAGCTCACCGGCGACGATGGCCGTGAGTACCTCGACTTTCTTGCCGGCATCGGCGTGTGCAGCCTAGGTCATGGCGACCCGGCTGTGCTCTCGGCGCTCGAGGCGCAGACCAAAAAGCTCATGCATGTCTCCAATTACTTCTACATCGAGCAGCGCGGACAGGTCGCGGCGCTGCTGTCCAAGCTTGCTAACGACGACGTAGATGGTGCGCGCGTGCTTGCCGATGCCATTGTCGCCGGCGATGAGACCACGGCAGCTGCTCTTGGTGCCCCGGCTGCGGATGAGCAGGTTTGGGAGACCTTCTTTGCCAACTCTGGCGCCGAGGCCAACGAGGGCTCGATGAAGCTCGCGCGCCTGTACGCCAAGCGTGCCGGTAATGGCGGCAACACCATCGTGTGCATGCGCGGCGGCTTCCACGGCCGTACGCTCGAGACCATTGCCGCCACCATGCAGGATTGGCTGCAGGACAGCTTCCGCCCGCTGCCGGGTGGCTTTGTGGCCTGCACGCCCAACGATGTGGACGAGCTGCGTGCGATCTTTAAGCAGCTGGGGAGCGAGATTTGTGCCGTGATGCTCGAGCCGATCCAGGGCGAGAGTGGCGTGCACCCCATGACCGAGGAGTTTATGGCGACAGCGCGCGACCTGGCACACGAAGTGGGCGCCGTGCTTATCGCCGACGAGGTCCAGTGCGGCATCTTCCGCTCCGGCAAGCCATTTGCATTCCAAACCTATGGCGTGGAGCCCGACATCATGAGCCTTGCCAAGGGCATTGCCGACGGCGTGCCCATGGGTGCCGTCGTGGCAAAGAAAGAGATTGCCGACGTGTTTAAGCCGGGCGACCACGGCTCGACCTTTGGCGGTAGCTGCTTGGCCATCGCGGCGTGCGCCGCGACGCTCTCCGCGCTCGTGCGCGGCGATTATGCCGACCATGCTGCCAAGGTAGGCGCCTATATGGAGGCAAAGCTCGCCAAGCTGCCGAACGTGACCGAGGTGCGTGGCCGCGGCTTGATGCTCGGCTGTGATTTGGATGATGCCGCGGGCGACGCGCATGATATTGTTGCCCGCGCGCTGGCCGCCGGTGCCGTGATTAACGCTACAGGTGCTCATACGCTGCGTTTCCTGCCGCCGCTCGTCTGCGAGGAATCCGACGTGGACAGTCTGATCGAGATCCTGTCGGGTGTCTTGGTCTAACGCAGCGCAATAACTCAATTTGGACCGGGTTCCGGACTGCGGGCGTGCCCTATGTGGCATGATTCAGCGGTCTGGAGCCCGTTTTGCCTTAGATTTGCTAAGGCAGGGAGACCCGCTGGTCAAAAAACATTAAATATGAGTACTGCTACCGATTTGGTAGCAGCAATTTTGGACTAATAAGGCCAGATGGCAAGTCGAAATGGCGATGAATGCACGATTTTGATCCAACTGTTAGTCCTTATAATGGACATATGTTGCGTAACTTAAGCAAATACTATCTTTTTATATGTTGCAAACAAAGTAGCAGTACTCATTTTTGCCATTTTTTGGCCACGGCCTTTGTGACAGACGTGCTGGCGGGTTCGAATCCCTCTGCACTGGGCCCAAAAAGGAAAGGCCTCCATCGCTGGGAGCCTTTTCAATCAAGTGGTGGGCGATGAGGGATGTCCGCGTGCGGCTGGCGCCGCCCGCTTCCGCTTCGTCGCTTCGCTCCTCGCGTGCTGCGCTGGAAAACGCTTCGCGTTTCCTCAGCTCCGCACCCTTGCGGGTTCGAATCCCATGAAATGGGCCCAAACAAAAACGGTCCCCTTTCGAGGACCGTTTCCAATTCAATGGTGGGCGATGAGGGATTCGAACCCCCAGCCTTGTGCGTGTAAAGCACCTGCGCTAACCGTTGCGCCAATCGCCCGCAGGGATTGAGTATAGCGGAAACCCCGTGCTGTTCACCGCTAATTCATAACGAAACTTACGCGGCGACTTCGGCGCCCTTGTCCTCGTCGATAAAGAAGCGCTTGTACCAGATGAGGAACGTCAGCGTGGTATAGATCTTGCGCTGGTTGAGCGCGCGACCCTCAAAGTGATCGTCAAGCAGTTTCATGAGCGCATCGGTGTCAAAGAAATCGGCAGCCCATGGTGCGGTGAAGTATTCCTTTACGTAGTCGTAGTACTTTTGCTCGCGCAGCCAGAACTTGACCGGTACGGGGAAGCCCACCTTCTTGCGCGTTGCCCACTCGTCGGGCAGCGTACGGTTGGCAGCGTGACGCAGAACGAGCTTGCAGCCTTCTTCGTTAACACGGTAGTTGGCGGGAATGTGCTCGGCAAACTCCATGACCTTCTTGTCCAGGAACGGGACGCGAAGCTCCAGAGAATGCGCCATGCACATCTTGTCTGCCTTGAGCAGGATGTCGCCCGGTAGCCACATGTTCATATCCAGATACTGTTTCTTGGAAAGCTCGCAGCAATCGGGAACCTGCTTGTAGTACTCGGCGCACATCTCGGCGGCGTTCTTGCCGGTGTCATAAGCGGGCTTGAGCACCTCGTCGACCTCGGAGGGATCGAACACCTTTGCCTGACCCACATACCAGCGCTCGGGAACCTCGGCGCATTTCGTCAGGAAGTTGTGGCCCTTAAAGTAGGGGAGATGCTGAACGAGCGAGCCCAGGGCGCGACGTACGCCGAGCGGCACGCGCTTCTTAAAGGAGCGCATCTCGGGGGTGTCCTCGTACCACTCATAGCCGGCAAACAGCTCGTCGGCACCCTCGCCCGAAAGGACGACGGTGACCTCTTCGGAAGCCATCTGCGCCAGATAGTACAGCGGCACGCTGGACAGGTTCGATTGCGGCTCGTCCATGTGATACTGGATATCGGGCAGTGCATCGAAGAACTCGTCGGCGGTAATCATCTTGCGCACGTTCTTGATGCCCAGCTTGTCGGAAAGCTCGGCAGCGTAGTTGGTCTCGTTGAAGTTCTTGTAATCAAAGCCGACAGAATACGTGGTGTCGGGCATGAGACAGGCGGCAATGTAGCTGGAGTCCACGCCGCCAGAAAGGAACGAGCCCACCTTAACATCGGCGATTCGGTGTGCAGCGACGCTTTCGTGCACGATCTTGTCGCACTCGTCCACGTACTCCTCGAAGGTCTTGGAGTTGTCGTCGGTGAAGTCACAGCTCCAGTAACGCTTGATGTCCATGGTGTTGGTCGTCAGGTCATACGTAAAGCAATGCGCCGGGGCAAGCTTGAACACGCCCTTAAAGAAGGTCTCCTCCGTGGCGGGGAATTGCAGCGTCAGGTAGGGGCGCAGCGCGTCGTGGTTGACAGCCTTCTCAAACTTGGGATGGTCCAGGAAGCTCTTGATCTCGGAGCCAAACAGCAGCGAGCCATCGGATGCCTGGTAGTAATAGAACGGCTTGATACCGAAGATGTCACGAGCGCCAAAGAGTTTGTTCTTGTTCTGGTCGTGGATCACGAACGCGTACATGCCGCGTAGGCGGTTGACCAGGTCCTCGCCCCACTCCTCGTAACCGTGTACCAGGACCTCGGTATCAGCGTTGCAGTGGAAGGCGTAGCCGGCTGCCTCCAGCTCGGCGCGGAGCTCCTGGAAGTTGTAGATCTCTCCGTTGAAGACAATCGTGACCTTGCCGTCGTCGCTCGACATGGGCTGAGCTCCAGCTTCGGAAAGATCGAGAATCGAAAGACGACGGAAGCCAAGGGCAACGTTGTCGACGATATGCTGGCCGCCCATATCGGGACCACGGTGGATGATGCGATTCATCATAGCCGTGAGAACCAGCTCACTCTGTTCATCTGTACCGGTAAAACCGACAAAACCGCACATGCAAGATCCTTTCTGCTGACGGCTCAGGTGTACTGCCGCAAGGATTGTGGCAGCTGATGTCAAATAATCTTTACTATCATGCCAATCTTTTGTTTCGTGATAGGGCATAAGCGCCGAGCGAACCGAAAAAACCACGGCGTGGCTCGTCCGGGCTTCCGGTAGCGGTTCCAAGATTTAGCAGTCTGTGCCCGATACAAGATTGGGCGGCATATTACGATGGCTGCTAGTATTGAAAGGGTTTTGTTGAATCGGTTTGGTCTCGAGGCAATTGAGGCTGGGCTTAGCGAGAGGGGTCGTTGTATGTCGGATAGCACGCCGCGAGAAAAACTGACACTTAAGCGCTATATAGAATTGCTCGAGGCGGAAGGCGTGGTCGTCTCCAAGCCGGCAGTGCCATGCGATTGGCCTATTGAATTTGCGACTGACGATTCGCGCCAAGTGCGTCCGGGCACGCTGTTTGTCTGTAAGGGGCGTGCATTTAAGCGCGAGTATCTGGTGTCGGCGATTGCCGACGGCGCCGTCGCCTATGTGTCCGAGACGGATTACGGCGTCGATGCCCCCGCGATTATCGTCAACGATATCCGCCGTACGCTCGCTGTGGTGGCGGACGCCTATTACGGTCATCCCTCGGGCAAGGTGGAGGTCTGCGCTTTTACGGGCACCAAGGGCAAGTCGACCTGCAGCTTTTATCTGCGTGGCATTCTTGCCAACGAGGCTAAGCTCGCGGGTTGTCATCGACCTGCCCTCAACACGGGTATCGAGTTCGATGACGGTATCGAGACCGGTCCTTCTAAGCTGACGACCCCCGAGTCCTTCCTGCTGCAGTCGCGTATCGCACATGCCGCCGAGGCGGGCGCTCCGTGGCTGGTCATGGAGGCGTCGAGCCAGGGCCTTAAATACGAGCGTACGGGCAAGATTGACTTTGAAGTGGGTGCCTTTACCAATATCGGTGAGGACCATATCTCGCCGATCGAGCATCCCACGCTTGAGGATTACTTTGCCAGCAAGCTCAAGATTTTTTCGCAGAGCCGCTTTGCTGTGGTCAACCTCGATATGGATCACGTCGACCGCGTGCTCGAGGCGGCGTCCCGCTGCGAGCGCACGGTGACGTTCTCCCTGACCGACGAGCGTGCCGACGTGCTCGCGTTGGCGATTCGAAATGGCGACTGCGGCGTGGTGGCAACGGTGCGCACCCCCCGCTTTACGCGCGACATGGTGATTCCCACGCCGGTAAAGTTCAACGTGTCCAACGCGCTTGCCGCTATTGCGTGCGCGGAGGCACTGGGCATTTCGGAAGAGGGCATCGTCCATGGGCTCGAGAACGTTTTTGTCCCCGGTCGTATGGAGCTCTACAGGTCGGAATCGGGCAAGATTTTGGGCGTCGTCGATTATGCCCATAACGGCATGAGCCTTGAGACGCTCCTGCGCGATCTGCGAGAGAACTATCCGGAGCGCGAACTCGCGGTGGTGTTTGGCGCCACCGGCGGCAAAGGCGTCGATCGCCGGACCACGATGGGCATCGCTGCCGGTAAGTACGCCGACCGCATCGTGATCACCGAAGACGACCCGGGCCCCGAGAACGTCGAGGACATCTGCGACGAGATCGCACGCAATGTCCGGGAGCAGGGCAACGACAACTGGCAGATTGTGCTCGACCGTCCCGCTGCCATCGAGACCGCCGTGCGCGAGACCGAGCGGCCCGCCGTGGTGATCGTGACGGGCAAGGGCGTTGACGACTACATGTTGCGCAAGAACGGGGCCGAGCCCTGCGAGCGCGACGGCTCGGTTCTCAAGCGCATCCTTGCGGCGTACGATGCCTAAACGCTGCCGCCTTGAGGGTGGCGTTTGCGAATCCTCGACGCCCGATGACCTAAGGCCTTCCAGGCGTGTTTACCCTAGGGAAAACACGCTACCAAGATCAAACCCCATCTATGTAAACGGAGTGATTATGTCCCACAACACCCTGCCTACCGTCTCCGAGCTCTCGGGTGAGATACGCGAGCGTCTCGCAAAGGTCAACTATGTCTTTACCGACCTGGACGCCACCATGCTCGCGCCCGGCTCGTGCGTGCTGCGCGACAACGACGGCAACCCCTCGACCAAGCTCGTCGAGGCTGTCGTGGCACTTGCCCGCGCCGGCATTCAGGTGGTTCCCACCTCGGGCCGCAACCGTACCATGATCCACGAGGATGCGCGCGTGCTCGGTCTCAACTCCTACATCGGCGAGATGGGTGGCCTGGTCATGTACGATCTCAAGGCCAACGACTGGGAGTATCTGACCGGCGATATGCCCTACGACCCCGCCTGCGGCCTCACGCCGCATCAGGTGATCGAGCAGACCGGCGTGTGCGAGAAGATTCTCGCCCGCTGGCCGCATAAGATCGAGTACCACAACGATATGTCGACTGGCTACAAGTACCGCGAGGTCACCGTCGGTATGCGCGGCGATGTGCCCGACGACGAGGTTCAGGCCATTCTTGACGAGGCCGGCTGCGGCCTGGTCTGGGCCTGCAACGGTCATCTGACGCATCTGTCCAAGCCGACGACGCTCGAGCTCGAGCGCGTCGAGGATGGCCGCGCGTTTAACATCAATCCCGCCGGCCTCAACAAGGGCGTTGCCATCGCACGTTTCTGCGAGCACCTGGGTATCGAGCGCGAGGAGACGCTGGCGCTCGGCGATTCCGAGTCCGACTTCTACATGGCTGACCACGTGGGCACGTTCTGCCTGGTCGAGAATGGTTTGACCAGCGCCGGCGCGCCCGAGTTCCTGGATGCCTGCGATAACGCCTACGTCACGCGCGGAAAGATTGTCGACGGCTGGGCGGCAACGGCAGAGCTGCTCGTCGCGGCCCGCTCGTAGTGCGGTCCTATCGTTCTGAGCCATATCTTTTCGAGAGAGAATCTGGTGAGGTAATGTCCGATATCGAGAATCTGGCAGGTGACACGCGCCCGATCGGTGTGTTCGACTCGGGACTGGGCGGTCTGACGGTTGCGCGCGCGATTGCGACGGCATTGCCGCACGAGTCCGTCTACTACTTTGGAGACACCAAGCGCTGCCCCTACGGCACCCGCACCGAGGACGAGGTGCGCACGTTTGCACTGCAGGCGGGCCGTTGGCTGTCGAAGCACGACGTCAAGATCATGGTCATCGCCTGCAATACGGCGACCGCTGCGGCCTTGCGTTTGGCCCAGCAGGTGCTCGACGTTCCCGTCATCGGTGTGATCGCACCGGGCGCACGCGCAGCAATCAACAGCACCCGCACGCGCCGGGTGGGCGTGCTCGCCACCAACCTCACCATTCGCTCAGGCGCTTACACGCGTGCCATTCAGGATTTGGACGCCGGCGTCGACGTATACGGCTGCCCTGCCTCGAGCTTTGTCGAGGTCGTTGAGCACGAGCTCGCCTCGGGCGCGCATCTGCAAGAGCAGTGGCTCGAGAACGAGGACATCTTTGATACGCCTGCCGTACGCGCGCTGGTCGGCGCTACGGTTGAACCGCTGCGCGACCACGGCATCGATACCGTGGTACTCGGCTGCACGCATTTTCCGCTGCTCGTGGGGCCTATTCGCCATGCGCTGGGTCCCGGAGTGCGCGTGGTGAGCTCCGCCGAGGAGACCACGCGCGAGCTGACCGATATTCTCACGCGCCGCGAGCAGCTGGCGGGCGACGCAGCCGAGCCGCAGCATCGTTTTGCAACGACGGCCGATAACATTGCCGAGTTTGCGGTGGCGGGCAGCTTTATCTTTGGCCAGCCGCTCAAGAGCATTGAGCATATCGATATCGACGAACTGAAATAGATATAAGGTCACCGACCAAAGGCTCACGTTCACCTTTTGCCGAAAGGATTTTTCTATGGAGTATATGCAGGTCAATCGCGCCAACGGCCGCGCCGCCGATGAGCTGCGCCCCATCAAGCTTACCCGCGGCGTCATGAAGCACGCCCACGGTTCGTGCCTGGCCGAGTTTGGCGATACGCGCGTGCTGTGCGCTGCCACCATCGAGGAGGGCGTGCCGGGCTGGCGCAAGGGCGCCAAGGCCGGTTGGGTAACGGCGGAGTACGCCATGCTGCCGGCATCGACCGGCAAGCGCTGCAAGCGCGAGCATGCCAACCGCAAGGGCCGCTCCATGGAGATTGAGCGCCTCATCGGCCGTAGCCTGCGCACCGTCGTCAACATGAAGGCGCTTGGAGAGTACACCGTCACCGTCGACTGTGACGTGATTCAGGCAGACGGCGGCACGCGAACGGCGAGCATTACCGGCGCCTGGGTGGCGTTGCACGACGCCCTTGCCATGTGGGTCGAGGCGGGTAAGCTCGAGCGCATCCCGCTCACGGGCCAGGTCGCCGCGATTTCCATGGGCGTTGTCGACGGCAACACCCTGCTCGACCTGGATTATTCCGAGGACAGTCACGCCGAGGTCGACATGAACCTTGTCGCCACCGATACCGGTGAGATGATCGAGCTCCAGGGCACTGGCGAGCAAGCGCCCTTCGACCGCAAGCGCCTCAATGCCTTGCTCGATTTGGGCGACAAGGGCATCGCCGAGCTCATTGAACTCCAGCGCCAAGCCCTCGCCTAACCTGCCAAAAAGGGACAGGTTTATTTCGGCAGGTTTTATCTGCGGAAACGCCGATAGATAAGGTTGACGCCACATGAAAGGGGAGACGCCGAAGGGCCAGTCCCTTTTACGTGGCTTTGCTATACGGACAAGGAGACCACTCATGGCACTTGAGATGATTGACATCGACACCCTCGACCCGGCGGCGACCATCGTCGTGGCAACGGGCAACGCCC
>CAJMNP010000010.1 GCA_905214895.1 uncultured bacterium
CCTTAATCTGCATGATCTCTTTTTCGAGCGCACCGATAATCGCGATGGTAGCCATGCCACTCCCCAAACCTATACGAAATTCTCAACCAAGGTATGGTACCAGCATTTTGTTTGACCTCGCCAAACGAACACGCTAAGACAGCGCAGCGCGGGTGTCCTAGAGCGCCTTGGCGATGGCGGCCACAACCTCACTCGAACGGTCGCTCCAAGGCATCGATGTCATGATGCTCATAATGTAGGTGTCGCCGTCAACATCAATAAGACCCGCATCGCACGTCGCGTTGCAACCTGCCTCGCTAATCCAGCCGGCCTTGTTGCGCACCAAGGCTTGGTCGTCCGCAATGCCGTCACGGATAAACGATCGGGTCGTAGAGGCCAGAAGACCCGATAGCCATTGCGACGTTTCGGTATCACAGCTCAAATACTCGCTCATCTCGCGCCACAACTTGGCCGAGGTGCGCGGGCAATAGGTGGGAAAATCACTCATCGGATCGAGTGCGGTATCGTAATCGATGCCAAGACCGACAATCCAATCCTCGTAACCGACACGATCAAACGCCGCGCGTAACGCAATAAACGAATCGTTGTCCGAATTAACGACCGCGGCCTCGATCAGATCGCGCACCGTCTGCCAGCCCATGTTGTAGCCACCATAGGTGCCCAGAGTATCATCGAGCGATACTTGCCCTGTCTCGACCAGTGACTCACAGACGTAGAGTACATAGAGCGCCTTATAACTGCTCGCACCGTACACCTCGGCGTCCACGTTATACGCCACGCCCTTGCCGCTCGACAGATCGTAAAACACCACGCCCACATCGCCCAATTCCTGCGCCTGACTCAGGGCATCTTGGAGCGCGGCGAGGCTCTCATCCTCCAGGGCGGGGATCTGGTCATCAACCAGTGAGAAGGTCTGCACGGTATCGCCCGAGGGAATATCGTTAAAGTCCGCCTTCGAAAGCCTCGTCTTGAGGCTCGCTGTCGACAGGGTTTGACTTGCGGTGGCTTTAGATTCAGAGACCTTTTTGTTTTGCGTCTGTACCGTTAACGCATCCGAGCGCACCGTTCGCTCCGAGGCGTAGGTTTTAACGGTAATTCCGAGGATAATAACCACCAACGTTAGCATCCCAATGGCGGCAATCTTCGTCACGCGGATGCGAGCGTCAGCGAGGCCACGCGAAGGCGTGCCCCTCGTCTCATATCTGCTGCCATGCTGCGGCACATACTCGTCCCGCGATGCGTTGTTTCGCACGTGGTCTCCTGACTGCTACCGTTTATATACGAGTAGCATAATACCGAGCAGGCATTTCTTTCCAAAGATATTCAGCAGCGTTTAAGGTGTCTTTAAAGAAACCACAAGCGTATTTATCCAAATGGCGCGATTCTGTTGCGCATCTCTGCCCAAAACGCAGTTGAGGTGAAATAGTTCCTGTTTGGGCGGCATAAGCCGATACACAAGAACTATTCCACCGCAACTTGACGGGGCTCTTTAGCAATCAACTAGGTGCCCAGGGGCACTCATTTAAGTCTGTCCCCAATGAGTGCCCTTGGGGAGCGAAAATAGTTCGCTAACCGATGGCGTTTTTTAGCTCCGCGCGGCGTTTTTTCATGCCGGTCATAACGGCATTGCGCAACTCGGGCATGCGCGCGGTATCCATCTGGGGCACGCCCTCAAGCTTATAGGGAATGCCCAGTTGCTCGTACTTGACGACACCCATCGTGTGATACGGCAGCATCTCCAGGCCGACCACGTTATGCCACGGGGCGATTAAACGACCGAGCGCCTCGCACTCCTCCACCGTGTCGGTAATGCCCGGCACCACCACGTGGCGGATAACGACCTTAATCTTGCGACACGCGAGTTCATCACCAAACGCCAGAATGCGTGAGGGATCGCAACCGGTCAGCTTTTTATGCTCGACGGGATCGGCGTGCTTAATGTCGAGCAGCACCATATCGGTCTCGTTGAGTACGGCATCGAACTTCTCGGGATGTGCGGGATCGAACGCATAGCCACAGCTATCCAAGCAGGTATGCACGCGACCATCGCGGTTGTTGTGCATTGCACGGAATAGGTCTGCTAAAAACTCGGGTTGCAGGAGCGGTTCGCCGCCCGAAACCGTAATTCCGCCGCTGCGGTAAAACTCATGGTTACTCTGGAACTCGTCCATAAGGTGCTCGACGGTCACCATGGTGCCGCCTTTAACCGACCAGGTATCGGGGTTGTGGCAATACGCACAACGCATGGGGCAGCCCTGGACAAACACCACAAAGCGGATGCCGGGTCCATCGACCGTTCCCATCGTCTCAATCGAATGTACGCGGCCCAGGGCAAACGTAGAGTCCTCGGGACGAGCGTCCACACCCTCAAGCGTCATCTCAGCCATTCCCGCTACCTTGCCTCTCGTTGGTTTTAGCTACATAAATACCAGAGTCATTCTAGCCCATACGCATGATGGCGAAACGGTTTAGCGGTCAATTGGGTTGCCTTATTTGGCCCTACGCAAGAGCGGCGGGAAGGTTGTCGCAACCCGCCCGCCGCTGTGGCAATAGATATCGATAGACGTCAGGCCTTTACGCCTTAAGCGTGAGCACCGCACCGAAGGCGGTCGGGCCGCAGTGGCTCGAGATAACGCCGCCGACCTGAGTCCAGGTAACGTCCTTAAAGCCCAGGTCGTGCGCATAGACCTCCATGTCGTCGCGCAGTTCCTCGGAAAGGCCCACCGAATACGCCAGGCCAATGTGCGAGTAGTCAATCTCGCCCTTCGCAACCATGTGGTCAATAAAGGCACGGGCGCATTTGAGCATAGAGCCGCGGAGCTTCTTGGTCGCCACGAACTTGCCGCCCGTTACCTCAATGCAGGGCTTAATCTTGAGCAGATGGGCACCGAGGAATGCCACGTTGGACAAACGACCGCCGGCCTTAAGGAAGGCTAGATCGGTGGGAACGAAGCCCAACAGCACGCGGTCCATCACCGAATTGGTGAAGGCGAAAAATTCGTCAACGGTGGCGTCGGGGTGAGCCTCAATGTATTTAGCAGTCTCGAAGACAACGAGCGACTGGCCCACCGACACAAAGCGCGTATCCATGGAGAACACGTAGTCGCGCCCCTGGGCTGCAATCTTCGAGGACTGATGCGAGCAGGTCGTGGCCTCGGAATACGCGAGATGCAGAATAGTCGCGTCGGGCTGCTCGGCGTGAATGCGGTCGTATACATGTGCAAAATCCGCCGGCGCGCAGCCGCTGGTCTTGGGCATTACGCCAAACTCGTTGCAGCGCGAATAAATCTCGAGCGGATCGATCGAGCCGTCCTCGACGGTCTCGTCGCCAATCGTGACATGCATGGGCACGCGCACGATGCCGTAGCGTTCGCAGAGCTCCGGCGTCACATCCGACCCAGATTCAACCACGATTACGTACTTGCCCATTATCATCACGACCCATCTCGACATTGGCTTTTTAATATATGACGCACGTCCGCCATCCTGCTGCAGAACGGCCTCTAAGCGCCAAAGAGACGCCGTCCCTTGCACACAACAAAGGACAGCGTCTCCCTGGAAAACTCCGTGCTTAACTAAGATTTTACACGGTTTATTAAGGAGTGTTACTTATTCCGCAAACGGTAGCTATACGCGATAAACGGTAGCAAGCAAGTATCCAGAACGCTCAACCCATTAGGAGAGTTCCGCCTAAAGAGTGACTACACAGGACCCCCGCCGGGCCGCTTTGGGTTACTTTCCAAAACTTTCCGCAGGACGCAAAGAGGCTCCGCAGCGCGAAGCGCGCAGCGGAGCCTCTTTGCATGTCCGAGGACGTTTTGGAAAGTAACCCAAAGCGGCCCGGCGATCCTGCGGGAGTTAAATCCCTTTAGAACTTGTCGTGGAAGGTACGCGAAATGACCTCGTCCTGCTGCTCCTTGGTGAGCGTGTGGAAGTTCACGGCATAGCCGGAAACGCGGATGGTCAGCTGCGGGTACTTCTCGGGGTGAGCCTGAGCGTCGAGCAGCGTCTCACGGTTGAAGACGTTGATGTTCAGGTGGTGGCCACCCTTCTCGGCGTAAGCGTCGAGCATGTGGACCAGGTTATCGGCCTGAGTCTCGGAAACTTCAGAAACCTTCATAATGTGTCTCCTTCGATTGATAGGCGCCGGCCGAAACCGGCGCGCCAATCAGTAATCGTTATTGTTAGTATAGCACTAACAATAGTTACTCGCCCAGCTGATCAAGGTCGATATCGCCAAAGAACACCTGGTCCTCCTTGCCGAGCGCACCCGGGATGATGGAGAAGGTGTTGGAGATGCCGTCCTGAGCATCGCGGAACGGGAGCTTGGAAACCGAAGACAGCGAAGCGATGGCGCCGTGGCTATCGCGCTTGTGCATGGGGTTAGCACCCGGGGCGAACGGCTGGCCAGCCTTGCGGCCGTCGGGGGTGGAGCCGGTCTTCTTGCCGTACACGACGTTGGAGGTGATGGTCAGAACCGAGGTCGTGGGCACGGAGTTGCGGTAGGTGTCGTTCATGCGGATGTACTCCATGAACTGGTGCACAACGTCGTGAGCGATCTGGTCGACGCGGTCGTCATCGTTACCGTACTTGGGGAACTCGCCCTCGGTCTCGAAGTCGACGATGATGCCGTTCTCGTCACGGACGGGGTGGACCTTGGCGTACTTGATGGCGGACAGGGAGTCAGCCACGACGGAAAGGCCAGCGATACCCGTAGCGAACCAGCGGTGCACGTGCTTGTCGTGCAGAGCCATCTGGATGCGCTCGTAGCAGTACTTATCGTGCATGTAGTGAATGATGTTCAGCGAGTTGACGTACACGCCAGCGAGCCACTTCATCATGTCGTTGTACTTGGCCACAACGTCGTCGTAATCGAGCGTGTCGCCCTCGACGGCGCGGTACTTGGGGCCGACCTGCTTCTTGGAGACCTCGTCAACACCGCCGTTGAGCGCGTAGAGCAGGCACTTGGCCAGGTTGGCGCGGGCGCCGAAGAACTGCATCTCCTTGCCGATGCGCATGGAGGACACGCAGCAGGCAATGCCGTAGTCGTCGCCGTGGTAAACGCGCATGAGGTCGTCGTTCTCGTACTGAATCGAGGAGCTGGCGACGGAAGTCTTGGCGCAGAACTTCTTGAAGTTCTCGGGCAGACGGGTCGACCACAGAACGGTCATGTTGGGCTCGGGGCTGGTGCCCATGTTCTCGAGCGTGTGCAGGTAGCGGTAGCTCATCTTGGTAACGAGCGTACGGCCGTCGACACCCATGCCGCCGATGGACTCGGTGACCCACTGCGGGTCGCCGGTGAACAGGGCCTGGTACTCGGGGGTACGGGCAAACTTAACCATGCGAAGCTTCATGATGAAGTGATCCACGAACTCCTGGATCTGCTCCTCGGTGAAGGTGCCGTTGGCAAGGTCGCGCTCAGCGTAGATGTCGATGAACGTGGAGGTACGGCCGATGGACATAGCGGCGCCGTTCTGCTCCTTAACGGCAGCGAGGTAGGCGAAGTACATCCACTGGATGGCCTCCTGCGTGTTGGTAGCAGGGTTGGAAATGTCGAAACCATAGGTCTCGGCCATCATCTTGAGCTCGCCGAGGGCGCGGATCTGCTCCTGCAGCTCCTCACGATCGCGGATGTTGTCGGCGGTCATGACCGTCGGGGTGGAAGCCTTCTGGGCCTCCTTGTCCTTGATCAGGTAGTCGACACCGTACAGGGCGACACGACGGTAGTCGCCGATGATGCGGCCGCGGCCATAGCCATCGGGCAGACCGGTGATGATGTGGGCCGAACGGCAGGCGCGCATCTCGGGGGTGTAGACATCGAAGACGCCGGCGTTGTGGGTCTTGCGCTCGAAGGTGTAGCGCTCGACAACGTTCTCGTCGATCTTGTAGCCGTGCTGGCTGGCAGCCTGGCAAGCGATGCGGATACCACCGTTGACGTGCAGCGCGCGCTTGAGCGGCTTGTCGGTCTGGAGGCCGACGATGGTCTCCTTGTCGCGATGGGCGTTATCGATGTAGCCAGCGGGGTGGCTCACGATACCCGTGACGGTCTTGGTGTCCATATCGAGGACGCCGCCCTGCTCGCGCTCCTTGAGCAGCAGGTCGAGAACCTCGCCCCACAGCTCCTTGGTACGCTCGGTCGGGCCGGCGAGGAACGACTCGTCGCCCTCGTAGGGGGTGTAGTTCTTCTGGATGAAGTCTCGGACGTCAACCTCTCCCGTCCAGATGCCTTCCTTGAAGCCTTCCCATGCCTCCTGCATTGTGTAACCACGCTCCTAGTTACGTGTAATGCGGCGCTCTCTCACACCGCTGCTTATTGAATTCTTGAATTATCGGCTTGCACTACCGGCTTCTTCCGTTC
This sequence comes from uncultured bacterium, assembly GCA_905214895.1. The sequence continues at coordinate 6,359 of CAJMNP010000010.1, forward strand.
TTCACCACACATTGGTACAGGGAAAAACGTTTGTCCACCTTGGAACTGCAACCCAAAACCCAAGATTTCACCCGTTTGAGAAGGATAACATAGCCACCCCCTTCATCAGGGCTGTTATATGTTTCTTTTTTTGTACCATAAGGGTGTTTTTAACAAATCCGCAGGAAACACTCCCGCCAGCAGCTACCGTTCACCGATTTGTATGGTATTTTTCCTTGCCTTTGTACGACGTTCACTCTAGCTGTTATGCCAGCTTTAGCAGGGTAAAGTGTTCCAGTGACCCTACAGAAACTGCAGGGCGGCCACGGGATCCCCCGTGGCCGCCCTGTGGCGTGACTAGTTTTTAGCTTTGATTGCCGCTTGGCATTAGGCGGCTGAGGCGGCCTTGTCGGTCGTTGCCTTGCTGTTGCTCTGCTGGCCCTCAAAATGCTTGTAGCACCAGCTGGTGACCAGCGGGGTCAAAATAGCAGTCACGATTGCACAGGCAGCAACCTGTGCCGTGGCCGTCGCGAGCACCACACCGCCGTACAAGGCCTCGTTGACGCTTGCCATGGCAGCAGGCGTGGCCACATTGGCTCCGGCGCAGCTCGAAATGGCCGCACCTGCGACACCCGTACCGCCTGTGAGCTTATCGACCGCGATAACGGGAATTGCAAAGACCACCGAGCAGATCACGCCGAGCAGAATACCGGGAAGACCACCATTAATGAGCTGGCCAAAGGTCATGGTCGAGCCCATGGCAAAGAAGACGAGCACGATGATGGCGGAAAGTGCCGGTGCCATCATCTTCTTAAAGCTGGGGAAGAGGTTACCCAGAATAATGCCGACGACGATCGGCAGGATGGCGCCCACGAGCGACCAGCCGATCGGAGCCTGACCGGCAGCGCCGAGCACGATCATCGTGACCGGAGGGCCGACAACCAGCGTGGTGATGGCGACGGCGCCACGCTCGGCCTCATTGCCCATGGTGCCCATCAGTCCAGCGTACATAGCGTTGTTCGCACCCGTGCAAGCGGCCAGCATCACCATGGCCGAGATACCAAACAGGTTGTCGTTGAACACATAAAGGATGAGCAGCGACACGGCAACGACCACGATCTGCTTGACGGCGATGATGATGGCGCCGCGGGCAGCGGCGGCAGGAGCGCTCTTAAACGAAATCGTCGTACCGACGATGAGCAAAAAAGCGCCAACAAGCGGGCCTGCGCCCTGCTGGGTCATGCCGAGCGTAAAGCTGCCGAGCGTTTTGAACAGGTCGGGGAACAGCGTGTTGAGCAGGCAGCCCAACAAAAGCGGCACCAAAATATTGGCACCCGGGATGGAGGACATCTTAAAGAACGGCTCCTTTGCCGCCGGCGCCTCCACCGCAGTCGATTCACTCATTTATATCTCCTTTTGATGCGTGCGACACGCGGTCACACGCTCCTGTGCCAGAAAGAAGGCGACGGTCCCGAGTCGCAGGAGCCGTCGCCGAATTAACGTCGCGGGGTATTACCCGTCCAGAACGATGCCACCGTCGCAGTCACCGATCTCGCCGTTCACGAAGCTGGCAAGGTCGGAGGCAAAGAAGAGCACCATCTGCGCGGGCTCGCTTGCCTGGGCGGCACGGCCCAGAGGAATACCGTTGATGATGCGCTGAGAGTTCTCGTCAGAGAGAATCGAGGTCATATCGGTAAGGGTGAGCGACGGGCACACGGCGTTGCAGCGGACGCCAAACTTGCCGCCTTCCTTGGCGACTGCCTTGGTTAGACCGTTAACACCGGCCTTGGAGCTCGCGTAAGCCGCGGTGCCGAGCAGGCCGCCACCGATCTTGCCCGCAACGGAACTCACGTTGACGATAGTGCCGGCATGGGCCGCCTTAAAGTGCGGGTACACAGCATTCATCATAGTGAAGGTACCGTTGAGGTTGATGTCGATGGTACGACGCCACTCGGTGTCATCGATCTCGTCGAACTTCTTGGTGCTGATGACGCCAGCACAGTTGATCAGGATGTTGGTTTGCGGCAGGTCCGTAAAAATCTGCTCGACGGTCTCACGCGCCTTGGGCGCATCGGCAACATCGAGCTGATAGAACTTGTTGCCCTCGCCAAGCTCGACCACAGCGGCCTCGCCCTTGGCAGCGTTCCTTGCGATGAGCGCGACGTGTCCGCCGCCCGCGACGATGCCCTTGGCGATCTCGAGGCCAATGCCCTGAGTGCCGCCGGTAACGATCGCGGTTTTGCCCGTGAAGTCAAATGCCATGACTCCAACCCCCTTGATTCAGGTGTCTCCTTGCGGGAAGTTGGAGCATCGCACGTGGCGATAAATGAGTCCCAGTCGTCATGGTGGTGACAACCCCTCGCCTAACCGCGGGCATAGTAGTTCTTTGAAACGCTTCAGCAATTGAATTTTTTAACTCTTTATGCGCTCTTTATATTGCCCACTGCATGAGGCCCGAATATGCGGGTATCATCTTTCACCGAAAATAGTTTCTAGTGTTAGGGGTTTTCGGTGGAAGATACCGATTTCCATGAGCTTGGGCGTCAGCTCTTAACTGAGTTTGGCAGCATGCATCATCGCATTTCACGCTCTGCGGACAAAGCTCTCGGCGGCGAGATGGCTGTCATGCGCGCCCTCATGCTCGCTGGCGGTTCGCTCACGCCGAGCGAACTCGCAAATCGCGCCTGGGTCTCGAGTGCCCGCATCGCCAATATCTTACGCACTCTCGAAGCCAAGGGCTGGGTCGAGCGCGAGCACTCAAAGACCGACCGTCGTCGTGTACACGTCACGATGACCGATAAGGGATTCCAGAATCTCGAAATCAAACGTCGGGAATTCGAGGAGCGCACCGCGGCCTTCCTCGAGCAGCTCGGCGAAACAGATACCCAAGAGATGGTGCGCCTTCTAAGGCGTTTCAACGAAATTATCGACCGCAATCAAGAAAGGAGAGATGCCGAGTGAGGATTCTCAAGCTCTTTAAAAAGCATGTCCTGGCACTGTTCACAGCTATCGTACTTATCGTAATCAGCTGCAACGCCGATCTGGCACTGCCTACCTACATGAGCGACATCGTCGACGTGGGCGTGCAGCAAGGCGGCATCGCCTCGCCCGTGCCCGACACCATTCGCGCCGAATCGCTCGACGACCTCGAACTCTTTATGAGCGCCAAGGATGCCAAGACGGTAGAGGCTGCGTTTGGCAAGGCGGACAAGAACGGCATCCGCACGTACAAGGGCACCGAGGACGAGCGCGCCGACGGCAGCAAGATTGCCGACATCATGAGCCTGCCCGAGACCGTCGTACTTTCGCTCAACCAAGGCATCGATGCCAGCTCCATGGGCGACATGATGGGCGCGTCCAGCGAGAAAGACAACAGCGACCCCCAGGCCATGCCCACCCCCGAGCAGATGGCGGCAATGACGCCCGAGCAGCTCGCCGAGATGCAGCAGAAGGCCGCAGCGGCGCAGAACATGCAAAAGCAGATTGATGCCGACGGCGGCAAGATCACCATGAAGAGCCTGCGTCTAGGCGTTGAAGACGGCCTCATCGACCAAGGCAAGCTCGTCGAGGGCGCCAACGAAATGGCGGACAAAATGGGCTCCATGTCGGGCTCCATCGTCACTCAGCGCGCCGTGAGCTATGTGCAGGACGAGTACAAGGCACAGGGCATCGACCCCGCCGACGTGCAGAACGCCTACCTGGGCCGCATGGCGACCACGATGTTTGGCCTGTGCCTGGTGTCGCTTGTCGCCACCATCCTGACCGGCGCCGTGGCTTCGCGCACCGCCTGCTCCATCGCCCGCGACCTGCGCCGCGAGACCTTCAACAAGGTTATGCACTTCTCGCCGGCCGAGGTGGGCAAGTTTAGCCAGGCCTCGCTCATCACCCGCTGCACCAACGACATTCAGCAGATTCAGATGGCCGCAACCCTGTTTATCCGCATGTGCCTCATGGCGCCCGTCATGGGCATCGTCGCCGTCATGCGCGTCCTGGCCAACCACACCGGCCTGGAGTGGACCATCGCCGTGGCCATCATCGCGGTCTCGGCCGTCGTCGGCGTGCTTATGGGCCTCACCATGCCCAAGTTCAAAAAGATGCAGAGCTTTGTGGACCGCGTGAACCTTACCGCCCGCGAGCTGCTCGACGGCCTTATGCCCATCCGCTCGTTTAACCGCGAGGAGCATGAGCTCGAGCGCTTTGACCAGGCGTCCCTCGACCTGATGACCACGCAGCTCTACACCAACCGAGCCATGAGCTTTATGATGCCGCTCATGATGCTGGTCATGAACTGCATCACCGTGCTTATCGTCTGGTTTGGTGCGCAGGGCGTGTCCGACGGCGTGATGCAGGTCGGCAACATGATGGCGTTTATCTCCTACACCATGCAGATCGTCATGGCGTTTATGATCCTCACCATGGTGTCGGTCATCCTACCCCGTGCCGAGGTCGCAGCCGAGCGCGTGGAAGAGGTCATCACCTGTCCCACGAGCATCAACGACCCCGTCTCGCCCAAACTGCCCGCGGCCAACGCGCCGCGCGGTGAGCTCGCCTTCCGCGACGTGAGCTTCCAGTATCCCGATGCCCGCGCCGATGTCATCAGCGGCGTGAACTTCACCACGCACGCCGGCCAGATGCTCGGCATCATCGGCTCCACGGGTTCGGGCAAGTCCACGCTTGTGCAGCTCATCCCGCGCCTGTACGACGTCACCGGCGGCAGCATTTCGCTCGACGGCATCGACGTGCGCGACATGACCCTTTCCGAGCTGCGCCGCCGCATTGGTTACATCCCGCAGCAGGGTCGTCTGTTCTCGGGCACCGTTGAGAGCAACCTCAAGTTTGCCGGCGACATGGTGAGCGACGAGGACATGCACCGGGCCGCGCGCATCGCCCAAGCCGAGGACTTTATCGCCGAGCGCGAGGGCGGCTACGACTCCCCCATCAGCCAGGGCGGCTCCAATGTCTCGGGCGGTCAGCGCCAGCGTCTGGCCATCGCACGCGCGTTGGCTAAAAAGCCCGAGGTCGTGGTGTTCGATGACTCGTTTAGCGCCCTCGACTACAAAACAGACGCGCGCCTGCGCGAGGAGCTTGCCAAAAACGTTACCCACGCCGCGCTCGTGGTCGTGGCCCAGCGCATCGCGACCATCATGCACGCCGACCAGATCATCGTGCTCGACGACGGCCACGTGGTGGGCACCGGTACGCACGAGGAGCTGCTGCACAGCTGCCCAGCGTACCTGGAGATCGCACAGTCGCAGCTTTCCGCCGAGGAGCTGGGGCTCACCCAAGAAGAAATTGAAGCCGTCATGGAAGGAGGCGAGCGCTAATGGCAGACAAGACCAAGACTCAGATTCCCAAGCCCACCCGCCAGCGTGGTCCTATGGGCCGTATGGGTGGCATGGGCCGCGGCGAAAAGGCCAAGGACTTTAAGGGCACCATGAGGCAGCTACTCGGCTATATCGGTCAGCACAAGATTGCCGTGTTTGCCGCCGTCGCCTTTGCCGTGTGCTCGGTCATCTTTAACATTGTGGGACCCAAGGTGCTCGGCCAGGTTACGACCAAACTGTTCGAGGGCCTGGTTGCCAAGGTCAACGGCACCGGCGATGTTGACTTTGACTGGATCGCCAAGACGCTCGGCTTTTTGCTCTGCCTGTACCTGGCAAGCTCTGTCTGTAGCCTGATCCAGGGCTGGCTCATGACCGGCGTCACGCAAAAGATCTGCTACCGCATGCGCAAGGAGATCGCCGCCAAGATCGCCGTCGTGCCGATGAGCTACTTCAACGGCCACAGCAAGGGCGACGTGCTCAGCCGCATCACTAACGACGTCGATACGCTGGGTCAGTCACTCAACCAGAGCGTGACGCAGCTCATCACGTCGGTGACGCAGATTATCGGCGTGCTCGTCATGATGCTTTCGATCAGTCTGCCGCTCACCGGCGTCACCGTGCTCACACTGCCGGCCGCCGCGATTATCCTGACCGTAATGATTCACTTCTCGCAGCCGTACTTCCGCGAGCAGCAGCAGGTTTTGGGCACCGTCAACGGCATTATCGAGGAGGACTTTGCCGGCCAGAACGTCATTCAGGTGTTCGACCGCGCCGAGGCCTCAATCGAGGAGTTCGACCGTCAAAACGACCGTCTCTTTATTAGTGGCTGGCGCTCGCAGTTCCTATCGGGCCTGATGATGCCGCTTATGAGCTTGGTGGGCAACATGGGCTACGTGGGCGTTGTCGTGGTGGGCGCACAGCTCGCGCTGACCGGCAATGCCACGCCCGGCGACATCCAGAGCTTTATCCAGTACGTGCGCAACTTTACGCAACCCGTGCAGCAGCTGGGCAACGTGAGCAACACGATGCAGTCGATGGCCGCTGCCACCGAGCGCGTCTTTGAGTTCCTCGCCGCGCCCGAGGAGGAGCAGAAGGCCGACGCCCAGATTCCCGAGAAGCGCCCCGGCCACGTTGAGTTCGACCACGTCAAGTTTGGCTACACGCCCGACAAGACCATCATCCACGACTTTAGCTGCGAGACCGAGCCCGGTCAGACCATCGCCATCGTCGGCCCCACCGGCGCTGGCAAGACCACGCTCATTAAGCTGCTGCAGCGCTTCTACGACGTGGACGGCGGCTCGCTGCGTGTCGAGGGCGTCGACGTGCGCGACTGGGATCGCGCGGCGCTGCGCGGCGAGTTTGCCATGGTGCTGCAGGATACCTGGCTGTTTAACGGCACCATCCGCGAGAACATCCGCTACGGACGTCCCGATGCGACTGACGCCGAGGTCGAGGCCGCTGCACGCGCCGCACGCTGCGACCACTTTATCCATACGCTCGCCGGCGGCTACGACTTTATGATCAATGAGGAGGGCACCAACCTCTCACAGGGCCAGCGCCAACTCGTGACCATCGCCCGCGCCATTTTGGCCGACCGTCCGGCGCTGATTTTGGACGAGGCGACTTCCAACGTCGATACCCGTACCGAGGAGCTTATTCAGCGCGCCATGGATGCGCTAATGCAGGGCCGCACGAGCTTTGTCATCGCGCATCGCCTGTCCACGATCCGCAACGCCGACGTGATCTTGGTGATTCGCGACGGCGACATCGTCGAGAAGGGCACGCACGACGAGCTGCTCGCCCAAGGCGGCTTCTACGCCGACCTGTACAATTCGCAGTTCGACGAAGCGGCGTAACAACCGGCGGCAAACAACCGCAATACCCAAAGAATGGGGGCGCAGGACAACCAGCGCCCCCATTTTTCGTTCTGCGGCCCTTGGACCGCATCCCCTGGAGCCGAATTGACGGTCCTTTCCAGCCCCTGTGGGCAAAAAATGGCAAATATGAGTACTGTTACCTTTTTAGTAACAGCCAAAACAGCCCCATATGCTGCCCGCACGGCTTGCAAGCGCCCCTAAATTACTCAAATAGTTCTATAGCGGGCTTATATGTGTTAAGGTTAATGAACATATTTTCTGTTATGTCTATTATCTTATGCCGGCAATATGACACTACGATAGCAACAGTACTCATATTTGCCATTTTTTGCCCACAGGGTGTTTCCCGGGGAACCGACAACAGCCATAGGGCCCCGCGTAGCGCCACTCCCTCCCGGCATCCGCCGGCGTTTCCCCAGATAAAACCTACCAAAATAAACCTGTCCCTATTTGGTAGGTTTCGGGGCGGCGAGGGGTTGCACTTTAGCGTGCGACAGCGGATAATGCCGAGCATTCGACAATGTTCTCGATGCCATCAATTGATTGAGGAGGCCCCGTATGGCCATGGAATTCAAACGCAGGTTGCCGATCCCCATGGAGATCCGCGAGGAAATGCCGCTCTCCGCCGAGCTTACCGCCAAGAAGCAGGCATTCGATGCCGAAGTCGCCAAGGTCTTTACCGGCGAGGACGCACGTAAGGTGCTCATCATCGGCCCGTGCTCTGCCGACCGCGAGGATTCGGTCCTCGAGTACATGAACCGCCTGGCCAAGACCGCCGAGGAGGTCAAGGATAAGCTCATCATCATTCCGCGTGTCTACACCAACAAGCCGCGCACCAAGGGCACTGGCTACAAGGGCCTACTGCACAATCCCGACCCCGAGGCACCCGATGACCTGCTCGAGGGCGTCAAGGCCATTCGCCACATGCACCTGCGCGTCATCGAGGAGACCGGCTTTTTCACTGCCGACGAGATGCTCTACCCGTCCAACTACCAGTACCTCGTCGACCTGCTGAGCTATGTCGCCGTGGGCGCGCGCTCGGTCGAGAACCAGGAACACCGTCTGGTGTCGAGTGGCATTTCGGTGCCTGTGGGCATGAAGAATCCCACTGCCGGCTCTACCACCGTTATGCTCAACTCCATTTACGCTGCGCAGGCGCACCAGAGCTTCATCTTCCGCAACTGGGAGGTCGAGTGCGACGGCAATCCGCTCGCGCACGCCGTCATGCGCGGCTACATTGGCCTCGACGGCCGCACCTACCCCAACTACCACTACGAGCACCTCGAGCGCCTGGCCGAGCGCTATACCGAGCACGCCGGCTATGCCAATCCGGCAGCGGTCATCGACTGCAACCACGACAACTCGGGCAAGCGTCCGCTGGAGCAGTATCGCATTTGCAAGGAGGTGCTCGACAGCTGCCGCCGCAACGAAGCTATCTCCAGGCTGGTCAAGGGCTTTATGATCGAGTCCTACCTTGAGGACGGCAACCAGCCGGTCGACGGCGGCGTCTTTGGCAAGTCGATCACCGATCCGTGCCTGGGCTGGGAAAAGACCGACTACCTCATTCACGAGATCGCGGAGCGGGTTTAGTTACGCGGGTTTACCAACCCGCGTAACGGCTCGACGCTGCAAACCCGCCAGAGCGGCAATCTGCCTTTCAACTGCGGCGGCATGACCAAAAGGTCAATGCCGCCTTGTTTCAAGGCACCTTGCTCGCTCTGGCGGGTTTTCGCTCATATGACCCAATCCGCTGTCAAGAGCCACAATGGCCCCGCCGACCGCTTGCAATCGGTCGGCGGGGCCTGCCGTTAACCCGTCCCGGTCCGCCCCCGGCATGTCATCGACGCCTTCGGCTCAGTCTCATATCCGCGGATACCGTTCTGTCGGCCCGCACTCCATTCCTTCGGCGGGGTTCCCCAAGTCTGTCGAGGCGCATGCGGAGGGCTCCGCGCGCACAGCGAAATAGGGGGTATCCCCGAAGGCCGCCCGGCTCGCCGGGACGGGGGCTATGTCTATTCCGCGCCCTCCCGGCACATCATGCCGAGGGCCCAGAGCCACCTCACGAGCTCGGCCGCGGTGGCCGCGTTGGCCTTCGCCGCGGGCATGCCGCGGGCGAGCATCTCCTCGCGCCGCCGCAGGAGCCGCTCGGACCCCTTCCTCCCGTGCATCCTTATCTCGAGGGGCACGCCCGTGTCCCTTGGCATGAGCTTCGGCTGGTGCCGTGCCGCGGCGTAGCACCATGAGCCCTCAACGGCCAGCTTCCTCACGAGCGCGTTGCCCGCACCGCTGATGCCTCCGAGCCGCACGGAGTCGCCACTCGACCTCTGACTCGGCGCGAGGCCGAAATAGGCCGTGACCTGCCTTCCGGAACGGAACCTCGTGAAGTCGCCGACCTCGGCCGAGAAGGCTGCGGCCAGCGCGAAGGCGCAGCCCTTGATCGACTGGAGGGCGGCCACCTCCGCGGCGATCGGGCTGGCATCCACGGCTGCCCTGTACTCGGAGAGCAGGTCCGCCCGGGCCTCCGCCGCGGCCTCGACCTCGTTCCTCAGGGCGGCGAGCGTCCGAACCCCGCCATCGTCCTCCGGCCTGACCTTGTCGAGCCACCTCAGGAAGTCGTAGGTCCAGTACTTCCTCGGGTTGCCGGCGGGCGTGGTGCCGCCGTAGACGAACCCTCGCTTTGCGAGGAAGGCGAGCAGCCGCTGCTTGGCGGTCGCCAGGCGCGCGGTCGCCCCGTCGTAGGCGCCGGCGAGGTCCCTGATGCCTTCGGCCTCGGGGGAGGGGACCCATACGGGGGAGATGTCGTGGGCGAGTATCGCTTTGGCCATCCTGGCGGCGTCGTTCCTGTCGTTCTTGGAGGCCGAGTCGGCGGCCGACCTGGGGATCTTCGAGACCGCGGCGACGACGCACTCGACGCCGAGCCCGGCGAGCTCCCTTTGCGGGGCGAAGCCGAGGTAGCCGCTCTCGTAGGCGGCGAGCGAC
>CAJMNP010000011.1 GCA_905214895.1 uncultured bacterium
CCGCCGTGCGCGTACGCACCGGCTGGGGCTCGACCCGCATCCTCGACATGCTCGTGGGAGAACAGCTGCCGAGGATTTGCTAACGACAAAGGCTCAGGGCTATTAAAGATATTCAGATTCCAAACATGCCCGGCACGCATGCCCAGTATCATGGGGTGCGTTTTACAACTCAAGCGGCAGGAGCACCCATGGCAGCAGCTTTTTCCCATGTGATCTTTGATCTGGATGGCACCATCCTCAACACGCTCGAGGACCTGGCGGCCGCCGGCAACCATACCTGCGAGACGCACGGCTGGCCCACGTTTGCCGTAGACGAGTACCGCTACAAGGTGGGAAACGGCATGCTCAAGCTGGTCGAGCGCTTTATGCCTGCCGAGTATGCGGGCGACGGCCGTATGTTTGAGCAGACGCTTGCCGAGTTTAGGGCTTACTACGGCGAGCACAAGGAGGACCACACCGCACCGTACGCCGGTACGATCGAGATGCTCGACCGCCTGCGCACCGCGGGCGTGCAGCTTGCCGTGCTCACCAACAAGGACCATGTTTCGGCCGCTCCGCTTATCGAAAAATACTTTGGTTCCGAGCGCTTTGCGCTGGTGCAGGGCCGCGTCGATGCGTTTCCTCCCAAGCCCGAGGCGCCTGTTACGCTGCATGTGATGGAAGAGCTAGGCGCCGACCCGGCAACCACGCTCTATGTGGGCGATTCCAATGTCGATGTTCTGACCGGTCACAACGCCGGCCTCAAGAGCGCCGGTGTCACCTGGGGCTTCCGTGGCCGCGCAGAGTTGGAAGCCACCGGCGCCGACTACGTGGTGGACACCCAAGACGAGCTCTCGGCGCTGATTCTGGGCGAGTAGCGGGGCTGTCGCTCAACACGGCTGGATAGATTCTGTCGCGCGGAAAGCGCATCCCGTTTTGCCGCCTCAGAATGGGATGCGCTTTCCGGTTGAGCCTTGTCGGGGAAACGGCATCCCGTTTCAGAGCAATATTCCGGGTCGCACTTTCCGCAACCCACGCCATCCGGAAACCGTGACCCGCTATTCGGCCAAATACCGGCTCGTATTTTCCCGAGCATTCGATGCAACGCTGGCGCAAGGAGTGTCCCCAACTGCCGGCAGAAAAGGAACGTCCCCAAGTGCCGCCCCAATGACTACCATGGCAACGCCGCAGGTAGAGGACGGACAGCGAGCGGGCACCAGAGCGAACAAATTGGCATGAAAAGAGGACGGCATAGACCTTCTGGTCATGCCGTCCTCTTTGAATGACAAGTTGTCGCTCTGGTGCCAGCGCAGCGTCGGCCAGTTACGGTGTTTGGCAAAACGCCGTAACTACTAAGACTCGATATAGTCTTTCAGCTTGCTGCTGCGGCTGGGATGACGGAGCTTGGCCAGGGTCTTGGACTCGATCTGGCGGATACGCTCGCGCGTGACGCCAAACTCGCGACCGACTTCCTCGAGCGTGCGGGGATGTCCGTCAACGAGACCAAAGCGCAGCTCGATAACCTTGCGCTCGCGATCGGCAAGCGAATCGAGCACCTGGGTGAGCTGCTCCTGCAGCATAGAGAAGCTGGCGGCATCGGGCGGGACGATAGCCTGGGAGTCCTCGATAAAGTCGCCCAGCTGGGAATCCTCTTCCTCGCCGATCGGGGTCTCGAGCGACACGGGCTCCTGCGAGATCTTCTGGATCTCGCGGACGCGGTCGGCGCTCATGTCCATCTCGGCACCGATCTCCTCGGGGGTCGGGTCGCGGCCCAGGTCCTGAAGGAGCTGACGCTGCACGCGGACGAGTTTGTTGATGGTCTCGACCATGTGCACGGGAATACGGATGGTACGGGCCTGGTCGGCGATAGCGCGCGTGATGGCCTGACGGATCCACCACGTGGCGTACGTGGAGAACTTAAAGCCCTTCTGGTAGTCGAACTTCTCGACGGCGCGGATCAGACCGAGGTTGCCCTCCTGGATCAGGTCCAGGAACAGCATGCCGCGGCCAACATAGCGCTTGGCGATGGAGACGACCAGACGCAGGTTTGCGCTGATGAGAGCCTGCTTGGCCTCGAGGCCGACATTCTCGATACGGGTCAGACGGCGCATCTCGGCACGCGTGAGCTCGAGCTCGCCTGCTTCGGCAGCCTCGAGCTTCTCGGTGGCCTCGAGACCGGCCTCGATCTTCATAGCCAGATCGACCTCTTCGGAAGCGGTCAACAGGTCGACCTTGCCGATCTCCTTGAGGTACATACGAACCGGATCGCCGGTCAGCATCACCGTGGAGGCATCGATGCCACGCACGCGGGAGCGTGAACGGGACGTGCGCACGGTGCGCTTCTTCTTGCTCTTGGAAGAACCCATCTCGGCGTCGGCCTGACGGGCCATCTTGAGCTCGTGATCGTCGAGCGAGCCGGAATCGTGCTCGTCGTCGTCATCGAAATCGTCGGTATCGGTATCGTTATCGTCATCGTCGACGTCCATGGGGGCGTCGTCGTTACCGCTCGCGGAGATAATCTGGATGCCGCTGTTGCGCAGCGCGGAATACACCGCGGTGAGCTGCTCGTCAGAAACATCGATATCCTTCAGGGCGACCTGAATCTCGTCCTCGGTTACCGAAGTCCTGTTTGAGCCGTTGCCCATGAGCTTTGCAACGTAGGATTCCAGCCCAGTACCCGTGCTCTCAGTCTTTTTTGGCACAGATTCTCCCTTCGTAGTCCACAGGACTCAATACTTTAGCACACACGTAGACGTCTATACCCAAAATAAAGACAGGATATAGGCGAGAATACGCTGGTTGACCACAACATCTAGGCCTGATCGGCACCTGCGGTCTCCAAACCGATCAAACGGAACGGGTCGGCCACGCCGCCGATCGACTTTTGGAGCTCCCGCTGGCGCTGTGAGTCTTGCACCGCCTGCATCGTCAGCACGCGACGGGCCTCATCGTCGAGCGACCGGTCCTGACGCAACTTGGCCTGCGCGGCCCGCATGCGACGTTTGATGGTGTAGAGCTCGAGCGTATCGAGCATAAAGACGATGTTCGTCTCGGTCGGGTGCTTACTCGTTGCCGAGATGCGCCCGGCGCTGACAAGCGACGCCGCCTCGGGACACACCGCGCGCGCCGCATCCATGCAGGCCGCAGGATCGGTGCCCGGCGGCGTCGCCAGCACGGCCCACGCAATGGACTCGTGACGCGGGTCGACCCACTCGATAGAACAAATGCGATCGGCATACGTGCGGAACAGATCGGGGTAGCTCGTGAGCATCGTCAGCAGCTCACGCTCCCCCGCCAGGGATTTCCGCTCCAGATCGGTCAAAACAATCGGCATCGACGGAGCTGCCGCCGCGCTTGAACTACCGGCAACGGTCGCAGCGCTTTCCATCCCCGCTGGCACATCAATTGGCGGCAGGTCCTCGTCGACCTCCACCGGCGCGGCCCCATAGGCATCAAGCGGAACGTAGTCGTACGGGTCCTCCTCGACCGGTGCGGACACCGGCGGCGTCGCACCCGCGGCCCAGGCACCGCGACCGGCACTGCGCGCACCAGTCGCACCACCGCCCGAGCTTCGTCCCTGCGAACCGCCCGCGCGCTCAGCTTGCGCGCGTTGACGCTCATAGCTCTGCTCACGCCGGCGCTCGGCATCCTCGCGCTTGGCGACATCGCGAAACACACGGCCCGAACTCGCGCGCACGGTCTCCAAGTCCAAGCCAAGCAGATCGGCAATCTGGATAAAGTACGTGTCGATCATATAGCTGTCGCGTAGAGGATAGATGAGTGTCAGCGCATCCTCGAGCGCCTTGGCACGACCGCCCGGTGTGGTAATGTCGCTCGACTCCTGCAGCGAACGGTAGACAAAGTCCATGAGGGGCTCGGCCGCGTCAATGCGCGCCTGCAGCGCCTCGCCACCATGCGCGGTGATGAACTCCATGGGATCGTTGCCGTCGGGCAGCACCACGCAGCGCAGGTCCATCGAATCCTGCTCGATAAACTGAATCGCGCGGCGCGCGGCCTTTTGACCGGCGGCGTCGCCATCGAACATATATACAATGCGCTTGGCAAAACGGGTGAGTGTCTTAACGTGATGTTCCGTGAGTGCTGTGCCCAGCGTGGCGACGACGTTTTTGATCCCTGCCTCCCAGCAGGCGATGCAGTCGGTATAGCCCTCCACCACGATGGCGGTATCCTGCGCAACGATAAACTCCTTGGCCCAGTTAAAGCCATAGAGGTTTCGTTTCTTATGAAACACGCTCGTCTCGGCAGTGTTGAGGTACTTGGGCTGACCATCGCCCATGATACGCCCGCCAAAGGCGATATTGTGACCCTGCTCATCAAAGATGGGAAACATCACGCGGTCGTAAAAGCGGTCCGCGAGCTGTCCGCGCCCACGGCTCACGGCCACGTTGGCGTCAATCATCTCCTGCGGGGTAAAGCCCGCTTGAGACAGATGCGAAACCAGCGCGTTGCGACCCGGCGCAAAGCCCAGGCAATAGCGTCGGCAGACATCTCCGCCCATACCGCGGCTGGCAAAGTACTCGCGCGGACGGCTGTCCTTACCGCGCATAAGCATGGTGTGGTAGAACTGAGCCGTCTCGGCGCACAGGTCATAGATGCGGGCACGCTTGGTGCCGCGATCGCGCTGCGCACCGGTGTCGTGCAGTTCAATGCCCGCACGATCAGCCAAATAGCGGATCGACTCGGGAAAACTCAGGTTCTCGCGCTTCATAATATAGGTGAAGACGTCGCCGCCCTCGCCGCAGCCAAAGCAGTGCCACACCTGCGTAGCAGGGATAATGTGAAATGATGGGGTCTTTTCGCCATGAAACGGGCAGCAGCCCCAAAACTCATGGCCGCGGGGCTTGAGCTCAACCGTTTCCTGCACGATGGCAACCAGGTCCGACGCCGCGCGTACCTGATCTTTTTCCTCATCACTAATCACGGATGCTCACCCCCTGCTCACCCAAGTTATGACGGATATCGTCGATGTTACCCTCGACGGTCGCGATCAACTCGTCCAGGGAATTAAACACGCGAGACGGACGCAGCCAGCGCATAAACGCCAGCGACACGGAAGCGCCATACAGGTCGCCCGCATAGCCGATCAAGTTGGCCTCAAGATGCGCCGAGGCGGCATCATCAGCATAGGTCGGCGGCAGCCCGACGTTAACGGCAGCAGGCCATACGGTATCGTCGACCAGCACCAGACCCTCATAGACGCCATCGGCAGGCACTTGGATGCCGTCGGGCACCTGGATGTTTGCCGTGGGAAATCCCATGTCGGAGCCCTCGTGACGGCCAGCCGCCACAACGCCGCGCAGCATATAGGGACGGCCGAGAAGCTCGGCAGCCAGCTCCACATGACCCTGACCAAGCTCATGGCGGATGCGCGTGGCACAGATGGTCTGCCCGTTAACGCAGAGCAGGTCGTGACCGTAAACGTCAACCCCACGCTCAGCGCCCCAGGCGCGCATTTCGGCAACGCCCGAAGCGCCGCCACGGCCGAGCCTAAAGTCGCTGCCTACACGAATGGAGCGAATGTCGACAACGCGCGACAACAGCGCCAGAAACCCGACATGGTCGAGTGCCGCCACGGCGGGTGTAAAGGGAACGGCCACCACCGCATCGACCCCGGTTTGAGCCAGGGCATGCAGGCGGTCGGCCGTCGTCATCAATTTTTGAGCGGGCGAAGGACTCACCACGACGTCCGGATCAGGATCGAAGGTAACCACGACCGCTTTGCTGCCGTGATCATGCGCATCGCGAATAACCGCGTCGATCAGTTCTTGGTGCCCACGATGCACGCCATCAAACACGCCAATGGCGATCGACGCGGCACCCAAGAACTCGCACCCATCAAATGCATCGGCAGAAACGATACGGGCCTCATCCAACTCACCCGCGAAAAAGACACGCGCGAGCTCGTGGGGCGCCAGCATCATCGAACACCGCCGATCGCCTGCGGAAAGACGTGCTCCATCACAAAGCGGCCGCCCTCGATGCGGGCGAGCGCTTTGAGTCCCCCATCAAGCACGAGCGCGAACGGCGCCTTCGACGTATCGAAGTCCACAAGCGCGCGTTCAACGGGAATGCGGCGACCACAAAGCAAGTCGTCTGCAAGATTGCCCGGCAAATCGACACGCGTGGCACCAAGGGCGCCGATGGGATCCAGAGCAAAGCCGGCAGCGGACTCGGCAGAGAGCTCCTCTACCGCATGACAAGCGCCAATGGAAACAACACCGGAGGCCGTGCGGCGCAGCGCGGAAATATGCGCAGCACTATCGCAGGCGCGACCCAGGTCGCGAGCGAGCGCGCGAATGTAGGTGCCCTTGCTTACCGAAAACGCCACGGTCCAGACGCACGTATCGCCCTCGCCGCCCACGGCGATCAGGTCGGCGGCATAGACCTCGACAGGGCGCGGAGGTAGGTCCACCGCATTGCCCTCGCGAGCACTCTTATAGGCGCGAACGCCATTGACCGAGATGGCCGAAAACGCTGGCGGCACTTGCATCTGCGGGCCAAGCATAGCGGCCAGCCGCTCACGGGCGTAAGCGAGATCGCGCAGCTCGGGGACAACGGGCACCGTGCGGACGGCCTCGCCCTCCGCGTCATCGGTATTGGTCTCGACGCCAAACGAAATGTCGGCGACATAACTTTTGGTATCGAGGGTTAGCATGCCCAGCAGACGGGTCGCCTGGCCCACGCCCACCACCATGACACCCGAGGCCATGGGGTCGAGCGTACCGGCATGGCCGACGCGTCGCTCATGGAGGGCGCGTCGGCACTGCGATACCACATCGTGGGACGTACAGCCCACCGGCTTATCGACGGCGAGCAGCATATTCAATTGAGAAGGCGTACGACGAGCCATGTACCATCCAAAATGTTAGAGCTCGACGGTCACCGAAGCGGGATCCTCCCCTACCAGCTCGGCCAGCATGGGGAGTGCCGCGGTGAGCGTCTCGAGAATCGTTCCGTTGTTAGAGAAACCAGCGGCAGCGGGATGTCCGCCACCGCCAAAAGCAGCAGCGATCTCGGAAACATTGAGGTCGCCCTTGGAGCGCAGGTTACCGCGTACCTTGGTATCGCCCTCAATGCCCTTCAGGAACAGGCAGACCTCCACACCCATCACCGAACGCACCACATCGACCAGGCCGTCGCACTCGTCCGAAGTGACGCCGCAGGCCTCGAGGTCGCTCTGATACGCATAGCTATATGCCACGCGTCCGTGCGCCACTGTCTTGATGCGGCCCATAACGATGGACTTGAGATGCAAGAACTCTACGCGCATGCTCTGGTAGACCTCGAGCGCAACGCGCGCCGGATCGGCACCGTGCGCGACCAGGCGCGAGGCGGCGTGAAACGCAGCGGCATCGGCGTTTTGATACTGAAAACGACCGGTATCGGTCACCAGGCCGCACAACAGGCAGGTCGCGACACCATCGCGAGCCACAATGCCGCAATTGTCCAAAAAGCGGTCGATGATCATGGCACAGGCCGCGGCATCGACGCACCTCAGACTCAGCTCGGCAAATTCCTCGCGCGCCGGGTGGTGATCGAAGCACACCACATGCGACGAGCGGCGGAGCACCTCGGC
Source organism: uncultured bacterium (assembly GCA_905214895.1). Next base: position 7,577 of record CAJMNP010000011.1, read on the forward strand.
GGAGTTGTTCAGACGCTCGACGACCGGCACGTCCACCGAGATGAACAGGTCCGGATTGCCGGCATACGCAGATGCCGGCACCAGACGGTCGGCGCCCTCCATAAAGCGGTAGATGCGCGGAACCGGGTCATCGTCTGCCAGCAGCAGGGCAATGTCCTTGTTGGGAAAAAACTTCATAAGCGAGAGGCCCAGACCCAGCACGGAGCCCAGGGCGTCGCCATCGGGAGACGTATGTCCCGAAATCGCAATGGAGGACGCACCCTCGATGAGCTCAAGGATGCGTCGCTGAATATCTGCAGACTCGCACGATGCAAGGTCGGCGGAATTACTCATCTAAAGCTGCCTCCTGGGCGGCATCCGCAATTGGATAGCCGTCCTCGTCCTTTTCGATCGCAAGCGTGGCGGGAACGTTTTCCAGCGCACGCGTGATGCGCTCGGCCTCATCGGTCGAGCGATCGATGCGAAAATCGAGCTCGGGCGTGACGCGCCAATCGAGCGAGCGGGCCAGCAGGCTACGGATGCGGCCCTTGGCGCTGGCGAGCGCCTCCATGACCTCGTCGTAGCGGCTCGCGTCGCACGACACATACACACGCGCGAACGAACGGTCCACCGCGACCTCGACCGCGGTCAGGGTGACCAGGTCGAGACGCGGATCGGAAACCTCAAAGAGCAGGATATAACCGAGCTTCTCGCGAAGCTGCTCGCCCAAACGGCGGGTTGCCTGCGTTTGCTTCATAGCGCTACCCCCTACTCGGTACGGGCAACCTGGTCGATGCGGTAGCCCTCAATGGTGTCGCCAGGCTTGATGTCCTGGAAGTTCTCCAAGCCAATACCGCCCTCGGAGCCGCTCTTGAGGCTCTTGGCCTCGTCCTTGTAGTGGCGCATCGAGGCGATTTTACCGTTGAAGACCACGATGCCGTCGCGCACCAGGCGCACGGAATCGGTCGCGGCGATCTCGCCCTCTTCGACGCGGACACCGGCGGCGATACCGACCTTGGGCACCTTGAAGGTGTCCAGAACGGTCGCGGTACCCGTGGAAACCTCGACCTCGGTGGGCTTGAGCATACCGATACGGGCTGCGTCGAGGTCCTCGAGGCACTTGTAGATGACGTCGTAGCAACGGATCTCGACGCCCTCGCGCTCGGCGGCGGAGCGGGCCTTGCCGTCGGGACGGACGCCAAAGCCGATGATGATGGCGTTGGAGGCGTCGGCCAGAACGACGTCGGTCTCGTTGATGGCACCAACGGCGGAGTGGATCGTGTTGATGCGCACCTCGGACTGGTCCATCTTGTCGAGGGAGTCCTGAAGGGCCTCAATAGAACCCTGGACGTCGGCCTTGATGATCAGGTTGAGCTCCTTGACCTCGGCGTCGGCGATGGTCTCGAAGAGGTTCTCGAGCGTCACATGCTTCACGCGGCTCTGCTCCTCGATGCGGGCCTTGAGCGAACGCTCGTCGGCCAGGGCGCGAGCCTCGCGCTCGTCCTCGAACACGCGGAACTCATCGCCGGCGTTGGGGACGGACTGCAGGCCCAGAATCTCGACGGCGTCGGAGGGACCGGCCTCGGTGACGGCGTTGCCCTTGGGGTCGAGCATGGCGCGGACGCGGCCGTAGGTAAGGCCGGCGACCAGCGTATCGCCCACGTGCAGGGTACCGCGGGTCACGAGCACCGTGGCAACCGAGCCGCGGCCCTTGTCGAGCTTAGCCTCAAGGACGTTGCCCGAAGCGAACGTATCGGGGTTGGCCTTGAGCTCGAGCACGTCGGCCTGGAGCAGGACGGTCTCGAGCAGGTCGTCGATACCGATCTTCTGCTTGGCCGAGATGTTGACGAACATGTTCTGTCCGCCCCACTCCTCGGGGATGATGCCGTACTCGGTGAGCTCCTGGCGCACGCGGTCGGGGTTGGCACCCGGCTTATCGATCTTGTTGACGGCGACGACGATGGGAACACCGGCGGCCTTGGCGTGGTTGATCGACTCGATGGTCTGGGGCATGACGCCGTCGTCGGCAGCCACGATCAGAATGACGATGTCGGTCACCTTGGCGCCGCGGGCACGCATGGCCGTAAAGGTGGCGTGGCCGGGGGTGTCGATGAAGGTGATCTTGCGGTCATTGATCATGACCTGCGAAGCGCCGATGGCCTGCGTAATGCCGCCCGCCTCGCCGGCAGCGACGCCGGTGTGACGGATGGCGTCGAGCAGGCTCGTCTTGCCGTGGTCGACGTGACCCATGACGGTGACGACCGGGGCGCGCGGCTTAAGGTCGGCGGGATCGTCGTAGAACGAGAAGGTGTTCTCCTCCTCGGGGGTGATGATCTTGATCTGACGGCCCAAGTCGTCGGCAACGAGCTCGACAAGGTCGTCGGACATGGACTGCGTCATGGTAAGCGGCGTACCCAGCAGGAACAGGCGCTTGATGATGTCGTTGGCCGGAACGTCGAGCGCCTCGGCGAGCTCCTGGACGGTAACGCCCTGGGAGACCTTGATGGCGTCGAGGTCCTCGGGGTTCACGCCCTGGGCCAGCGCCTCCTCAATCTTGCGCTCTTCCTGAGCCTTTGCGGCCTCGCGCTCGCGCTTCTCCTTGCGCTTTTTGCGACGACCAGTGGACTCGCGAGAGGCCTCCTCGACGGCGGCACGAGCCTCCTCGAGCACCTTCTCACGGCTGTACTCCTCGGCCTCGCGAGCCATGCGGCTGTAGTGGTCCTCTTCGTTGTTGTGACCGCCCTTGCGCTTCTTGCCCTTGCCCTGCTTGTCGGGGTTGGGGAAGTCCATACCGGCAGCGACGTTGTTGCTGGCATTGGTGCGATGGCTGTGCGGGCGGTTCTCGGAGGCGTTGCGCTCGGAGTTGTTGTCGGAGGCGTTGCGATCGTTACGACGGCCACCGCGACGGTCGTTGTTGCCGCCACGACGGTTGCCGCGCTCGGCAGCGCGCTCGGCCTTGGCCTTCTGCTCGGCGTCCTTCTTCTCCTTGAGCACGGTCTCCTGTGCGGCGATCTGGTCGAGCAGAGAGCGGAAACGCGAACCGGAGTCGGAAGCGGGAACGGCGCGGCGCTGGGCCTCGCGGGCGGCCTCCTCCTTCTCGCGAGCAAGACGCTCCTGCTCGGCCTTCTTCTTGGCCTCGGCCTCGGCACGGGCGGCCTCCTCGGCAGCCTGGGCGGCGGCGAACTGACGGCGCTCCTCCTCGCGTGCCTTCTCGGCGGCGATGCGCTCGCGCTCGGCCTCGGCAGCGCGTGCTGCCTCCTCGGCGGCAGCGGCCTGCTCCTCGGCCTGCTTGGCGGCCTCGACTTCCTGGGCGCGGGCCTCGATCACCGAGGCGAGCTGCTTGCGGACCATGGCGACGTAAGCGTCCTCCAGGGCGGAGGAAGCGGACTTAGCGGGAATCTTCATTTCGGCGAGATGACCCATCAGTTCCTTAGAGGTCATGCCGAACTCTTTGGCCAGGGTGGACACACGGACTTTTGCCATATGACTTCACCTACCCTTTCTGGCACCTTGGGTGCCTAGAGACTGAACGAGCGTGGGGTATGCGCTGGGACCTGCCCGGCGCGACCGCGCGCTAGATCAGGTCCTCCGCATCATCGAAGGCGTCGGTGTCGTGGACACCGCAGAAACGGGAGCCGGGACGGGCCTGGTTGCGGCACTGGATGCCGTCCTCGGACACGAACTCGCAGCGACGGACGTCCTCGTCCTCCTCGTCACCGATCAGGTCGGCGGCGGGCTCCTCGTGAACGGGAACGTTCTTGAGGATGTCGGCGGCAAGGGTCTCGGACTTGATGTCGATATGCCAACCGGTCAGGCGCGCGGCGAGGCGGGCGTTCTGGCCCTCCTTGCCGATGGCGAGGGACAGCTGGTCGTCGGGCACGATAACGCCGGCGTAGGCCTTCTCCTCGTCGATAAGGACGCGGGTGACCTTAGCAGGCGACAGGGCGTTGGCGACATAGACGGCCGGATCGGCATCCCACAGGATGACGTCGACGCGCTCGCCACGGAGCTCGCCCACGACGGCGCGAACACGGCTGCCCTTGGGGCCGACGCAGGCGCCAACGGGATCCAGGCGATCGTCGAGCGAGTGGACGGCGACCTTGGAGCGCTGGCCGGGCTCGCGGGCGATCGACTTGATCTGGACGGTGCCCTCATAGATCTCGGGCACCTCCTGCTCAAACAGACGACGCATGAGCTCGGGGTGGGTACGGGAGATGACAATCGGCGGACGGCTGTGCTCGCCACGAACCGGCTGCAGGTTGGAGTTGGGGTCGCGAACGTCGATGATCACGGCCTTGATGTGCTGATTGTGCAGGTAGCGCTCGCCCATCGGACGCTCGTTGCGCTCGTTTTCGTAACGGCGCTGGTCGAAGTGCGGAAGCTCGGCCTCGACGCCCTCGCGAATCTTGACGATCGTGAAGTCGGGAGTGGACTGCAGCACGGTACCGCTGATGAGGTCACCGATGCGGCCGGCGAACTCCTCGTAGATCTGCTCGCGGGCGGAGTTGCGCACGATGGCGTTGATCTCGGCCTTGGCGTGCTGGGCGGCGATGCGGCTCGTGTTCTTGGGGGTGACGTCGATCTCCTCGAACTCGGTGAAGTTGCCTTCCTCGTCCATGGAATCGTCGATCGGCTCCAGGCGGTAGACGTAGATCTTGCCGGTGGTGCGGTCGATGGTCACCTTGGCGCCCCACTCAAGATGCAGGATCTCGGCATAGCTCTTGGCGAGCGACTGCTCCAGGCGGTCGATCAGGTAGAGCTGGTCGATGTGCCTTTCCTGGCAAAGCTCCATCAGGGCGGTCATCATGTCGGATGCTGCCATCTTACTTTCCTTCCTTCGCGGGCTTGAAGTCGTAGGTGGGCTTCAACTTGCACTTTTTAACATCAGAGAAATCGAGGGTGACGGACTCGCTGTCCTCGAGCTCGAGGGTCACGTTCGTCTCGGTGGCGGCGGCAATCTTGCCGGCGTACTTGCGACGGCCCTCGGTGGCGGTGGAGGTGAGCTCGCAGTTCTCGCCCACAAAGCGGGCAAAGTCACGCGGGCGGCGCAGCGGGCGCGCCATACCCGGGCTCGACACCTCGAGCGTATAGCTCGAAGAGATGGGGTCGAGCTCCTCAATCACATCGCCGACCCATTTGGTGTTGGCCGTGACGTCATTGAGCGACAGGCTCTGGCCCTCGGCACCCTCGATACGCACGCGCACGCAGGGGGCCTTGGTGGCACCCACGAGCTCAACGTCGACAATGTCGACATCGTGCTGGGGAGCAACGGCCTCGAGCGCGTCGATGATCGCCTGCTCGGTCTTGGTCTTGACCATTGCGGCACCTCCATCCATACAAAAAAGAAGCGGGGCCGAAACCCCACTTCTTTCAATTACAACTTCATTTGCAAGCAAACTATACCAATACCTGCACAAACGTGCAACCACAACACAAACCCGCAGGTCAGCGTGAGCACAGGTTCTCCACAAGAAATGGATAATTGGGTGTTGTCGCAAGTGTCCTTAACCAAAAAGAGGGGCGACTCCCTACGGAATCGCCCCTCGCTTTTTGATGTCAGCTATACGCGCAGCGCTTACTTGACCACCAGGTTAACCAGCTTGCCGGGCACGCAGATGGCCTTGACGACCGTCTTGCCCTCAAGCCACTTGGCAACGGCGGCCTCGGCGGCAGCCTGCATCTCCTCGTTGGAGGCGTCGCGGGCGACGTCGATGCGGCCACGGACCTTGCCAAGCACCTGTACGACAATCTGCACCGTGTCCTCGATGGACTCGGCCAGGTCAAACTCGGGCCAGGCGGCGGTGTAGGCGTTGCCCTCACAGCCGAGCGCCTCATGCCACAGCTCATCGGCCCAGAACGGGCAGATGGGGGCAAGGACGCTCACGATATCCTTCGCCACGCCGTAGCACAGGGCCTTGTCACGGGAAGCGCCCTCAGTAGCGTTGAGGTAGGCGCTCGCGGCATTGACGAGTTCCATGACGGCCGAGATCGCGGTGTTGAACTGGCCGCGGTCAAAGTCCTCGGTGCACTTGGCGATGGTGCGATGGCGCTCGCGGTAGAGCTTCATCGCTGTCTCGTCGAGCGCGGACTTGTCAAAGGCCACGCTGGCGTCGCCGGACTGGACGAGCTGCCACACGATACGCCAGGCGCGCTTAATGAAGCGGTTAGCGCCCTCGACGGCCTTGGGATCCCAGTCGAAGTCCTTCTCTGGCGGGGCGATAAACAGGATCGCCAGACGCATGGTGTCGGCACCGTAGGGCTCAATAACCGAGCTCGGGGGCACAACATTGCCCTTGGACTTGGACATGGTGTCGCCGTTCTCGTCCTTGACCATGCCCTGACACAGCAGGTTGGTGAAGGGCTCGTCAACGGTCAGCAGGCCCAGGTCGCGCAGCGCCTTGGTAAAGAAGCGGCTGTAGAGCAGGTGCAGAATGGCGTGCTCGATGCCACCGATGTAGTTATCGACGGGCATCCAACGATCGGCAGCCTCTCGGGAGAAGGGCAGCTCGGTGTTGTGCGGATCGGTATAGCGCAGGTAGTACCAGCTGGAGCAGGTGAAGGTGTCCATGGTATCGGTCTCGCGCTTGGCCGGGCGACCGCAGACCGGGCAGGTGG
>CAJMNP010000012.1 GCA_905214895.1 uncultured bacterium
GCTTTGACATATCCGACGAGGAGCTGCTGGAGCTCGTCACGCGCATCGTGCACGAACGCCGGCCCGATGTCTCGTGCGTCGTCACATTTGACTCGGGCTTCAGCTCGCCCGACCGTCCGGCCGAGCAGCTGTAATCGACAGCAAAACGGGACGCAGGACCGCCGACCAATGCGCATATGCGCCCGGTCACGCAATCCTGCGCCCCATTTTGTTTGCACTGCTAAGGCTCTAACCGCTCGACCGCTAGTTTCCCTGCGCGTTCGAAATACCGTTTTGCAGGGCATCCCAGGCGTTCGTCGCCATGTCGCCCAGGTTCCGCGCGGTATCGCCCAGATTCTGGGCCTTATCTCCCAGCTCCTGCGCCTTGCTGCTCAAGTCCTCCAGCATGTTAGAGCTCGAGCTGTCCGTGGCGCCTTGGTCGCCGGACGCATTCCTCGACGAGCCGCCCTTGTGCGTGAGCTGGACCTCCAGGTTGCCATCGCCGTTGTAGTATGCAGACGTAACCACCCAGTTGGCGTCGACAATAGGCGTTGAGCCGTCATCGGTCAGGATCACGGCATTCGAAAGATCGGCCCCGCGCGACTTGAGGAGCTTCTTGGCATTGGACCAGTACTGACCCGGGATATCGCTCAGGTCGACGGTGCTGGACTGGGCAGTCTCGGTCTGCTCGGCCGTGGTATCAGTCGTGGCGCCCCGCTTGTTGAGCATGCCCGACACGATGGCAAACAGAACCGACAGGGCAAAGAAGATCGCCAGCACGATCAGGGTTTTCTTGATCGTGCTCGACGAACGCGACGGCTTCTGCTCCTCGTCCTCGCCATATTGCGGAATCGACTTGGGATACTCGCGATACGGCTCGCGCGACTCGTAGCGAGGCTGCGCCGTGCGAGGCATATACGTCGTCTGCTGAGGCTGCGGAATGGGATTTTGCGGCAGGTCGTCATAGGAATTCGGCGTCGAGGCGGCATAAGAATCCTGCGGCGCGTAAGCAAACGGGTCCGGAGCTGCGTTGCCATAGGGGCCTTGCGAAGATGCAGCGTAAGAATCCTGCGCCGTGTCGCCATAGCCCATAACCCGGGTGGGCTCGGCAGAAGGCTGCGTCGCGGCGGGGTCGGTATAACCGGGGTTGGGAACAACGCGGGTCGCATCGGCGCTATCGCCAGCCTGCGCGGAACCGTACCCGCCCATCACGGTCGTCTTATCCTGATCCATGCAACGATTCCTTTCCGTCGCCTGTAAGCATCAAGTTATCCATGCATTCTACCCGCGCAAAAGCCTATGATGGGCAAAGGCCGTCGGTATTTACAAGACATGCGCGACAGGCGGCAACAAGCGAATCGAGGAACGTCATGGCAAAAAGTAAGCTCATCAAGGACACGACGCGTGCCGAGCGCGAGGAGATCATCAAGCTGGCGCTCGCAGGCTGTGGCAACGGCAGCTGCGACAACTGTGGCAGTTGTAGCCTGGGCGCTGGCGACCCGTACGGCACCTACCAGCCCTATATTGACGGCGAGATGGAAATCGCCGACATCAACATGATGGTCGCCAAGCGCAACGCCAAACTCTTCGGCCTCCAGCGCGGCTAATACCTCCCCGCTTGGGTCGTATGCCACGAAATGCGCCCATCTACTACGTTTAACCCAAGGGTGCTAACCATAGCCAAATTTGAGTTAACAAAACCGCAGGTAAACGTCTTGCCGCATTGTTAAAAAACGCCCCATGGCCGGTACAACCTGGACAAACGTAGTAGATGGGCGCTTTTCGTGGCGCGGCTGGCCCAGACGGCTGGTTTCGGAGCCAATCTGTATCAAAAAGACCCCGACGTCGCTGCGCTTTGCGCCACCGGGGACCGTTCAGATCACTCCCTGCCGCCTTACTCTACTCGTTGGGCACGTATGTAGCCTTGGCTCGCACGGGCGTAACGTCCTGACCGCAGGAATAGCTCGAATCGAAGGCGTGCGCAACCAAGTCGTGCGTATCCCATGCCATGCAGTCAAACTCACCAGTATCGAGGACAACGATATAGCCCTTGCCATCGTAGTAGAAATGATCCCCAGTGTAGTTATCGTCATCGTCGATGTTGTCTTCGGACACAGAGTCCATATCCGGCTTTGCCGTCTTAATCGCCTGCTTGGCCTCACTCTTGAGGGTGTCAAACGAGAGCCCATGCTGCACAAGCGAGTCCTCGAGCGAAACCTGCTCACCCGTCTTAAGGTTGTAGTACGCCGACCTTGTCACTCGCTCCGAACGATACGGAGGTTGATAGCTGTCGGTGTAGGTTCGCACGCAGGCGATATCGCCGTCAATCGAGACGATCTCGGCGGTATACATCATGGTCACGCGGCTGTCCTCGTCATCCATCGAGGCTTGCTTGCTCGCATCGAGCGTGTCCACAACGAGTTGAACCATATCCTTGTTAAACTTGGCGGCGCCCACGCCCTGGCCCTTCACCTGAGGATAGGTCCACGTAGCTGTGATCTGGCACGTGTCATCGGGGGACGGATTCAGCGGGCCTTCGCCAACCGCAGCCGTAAAGTTGACATCCTGCGTGGCGGAAACGGCTTCGTAGCCCACCTGCGCGTCGTCAGCGTCCTTCGACTCCAGCTGTTCCAGCGTCGTGGCCACCGTTGCGATGGTTTTGTTTATCGAGTCCTTAGAGTTGGCAGAGGCTTTGGCTCGCATGCGCAGACAACATTGCCCTTGCCACCCGAAGTGACCTCGGACGACGCGCCGATACGCGGCACGACAACAATTGCCGCCACAATGGCGACAACGGCAACACCGCCGATAACGGCAGCGACAATACGGCCCTTGTGCTTGGGTTTCTTGGGCTGCGGCGTCGGAACAAACGGTTGAGAGGCCTCGGCGGGCTCGGTCATAGGTTCCTCATAACGAGACTGCGCCGCCACATGAGCCGAGGCACCCTGAGGAGCGTGCTGCCCCGCAGGAGCGGTCGCCGGCGCATCCCCTACCGGAAACGTCACAGGCTCCGCCTGGTCCACAACTCCGCCCACGCGACCGCTACAGCTCGTGCAAAACATGGAGCCATCGGGTATCTGAGCTCCGCACTTAGTGCAATACTGCGCATCTCCCGTCTCTCGTCGCAGCCGCAATCCGCCCGCGCAGTTCTTCCAACTACACCGTACGAGAGAAATCTCCATTCTTGTTGCGCAACATTGCCGCCACGTCCAAAACTGTGCCGGTTTACTACGATAAATCGCCCGGACCTGAGCATGCTACTTTACAAGAAAACAAAACCGCAGGTAGACGAATCGGTCATTATCGGAAAATCCAGATATGGTCGAGGTAAACCGATTCATCGTAGTAAACCGGCATAGTTTTGGACGAACGGCCCCATACGGATAGTCTCATTGACCCAACAGCCACAAAATGATCCGTTTTCCTCCGTCGCATGCGGATCAATTTATTTCAAGAAACGTGGCACTTTGTTATGAGGCGGTTAAACCGCTCCAATGACGCCCCCTATTGGGCGGGCATCTCACTAGCATTCCTCTCTAGAGAAACGAGAGGAATACCTATGCCCCATACCGACTCCAAGCAAAATGTCCCTTCGCCCACATTCGGCTCCCCTGTAGGCTTTGTCATCAGCATGGCGATCGGCTTTGGCCTCTACGCCCTACTGAGTATCCTCGTCGCACAAGGGTCGACGCTCATCCCCCAGCTTGACTACACAAACGTCATCACCGGCATCACCGCTTCACTCCCCAGGCAGCTCGTATGGTTTTTGATGGACTTCACAGAACCGCAGTTCTACGCGAGCGTCTTTGCCGGCGCCGGCACCATCATCGGCGGCGCGGCCGCCTACCTGCTCGCGCGCAAAAACAGCCGCTTCCAAGGCTTTACCGTCTGCTATGGCGAGCACCGCATGTTTCCCTGGGTCCTCGCATCGCAGGTGCTGAGCTTGGCACTCACCATCTTTGTCTTCCGTTTTATCGACGGCTTCGGCGCCGCGGGTGATGTGACCTGTGTCGTCACCTTCATCCCCATCGTCGCCGCCCCGCCCGCAACGATGCTGCTCTACGGCCCCAGTGTACCGGCACTGCTCACCTCGAGCGTGCTGGCGGCGCTGCTGTGCTCTCCTACCGCAACCTGGCTGACGGCAACCATTGGCACACCGCTCGGATTGCCCGGCGTCGTCTCCAACGTCACCGCTATGGCACTCACGGGCTTTATCATCTTTATCGTGCTGCGTGAGCTCCCCTGGATCACCAAGCGGGATATTCCCCAGAACCGCGGCACGCTCAGCCCCGTCGAGGACGTCACGACACCCCTGTGGTTTGTCCGTCGCGTTCTGGCCGAGTTCTCCGAGGCCCCGTTCTACGGCAACGAGGTCGTAAGCCTCTTTATCTTCGCCGGCCTCATCCTGGGCACCATCCTGTGCCCCGGCCACAATGTCAACGGAGCCGGGGCGGCGCTTCCCGCCATCTTGCTGTCGCAGTTTACCTCGGCGGCCGTGGGCGTGCTGCTCTACGCGAGCAAATTTGCTGACGGCGGCTGGTGCGCCACCTACGTTCCCGTCGTCAGCACCGGCCCCGCCTGCGTGCTCGCATTGGGCGCCAATATCCCGGTTGCCCTTGTCGCCGGCGTGCTCGGCGGCATCCTGGGCGCACCCATTGCCGAGCTGGTCGCCAGCTGGCTTCCCAAAGACATCCACGGCACCGTGGCCAACGTCGCATCCATGGCCATCACCACGAGCGTCGTCTATATCGCCATGAGCGCGCTGGCGACGAGCTTTACCTACGCCTACTTGGGCGCGCTGCTGTGGTTGTAAGTGCAGCCAATCATCGCCCCCAGTCAAGTCCCTCGTAACCTCAGCCACACCAGACCCAGATAAGAAAGGAACCGCATCGTGAGACTCAACGAAAAAGACCAGGAGAAACTGATGCTCCACATGGCGGGCAATCTTGCCAAGGAGCGTCGCGCGCGCGGACTCAAGCTCAACTACCCCGAGTCCGTCGCGCTCATTAGCTCGGAGCTTTTGGAGCTCGCCCGCGACGGTCACGACGTCGCCGAGCTCATGAGCCTGGGCAAGCAAATCCTCACCCGCGACGACGTCATGGAGGGCGTGGCCGATATGGTGGCCGAGGTTCAAGTCGAGGCGACTTTCCCCGACGGCACCAAGCTCGTCACCGTCCACGACCCCATCCAGTAATAGCAAGGAGCATCACGCATGAAAGTTGGAGAAGTCATCTGCGGCGACGAGCCGATCACGCTCAACACCGGACGCGCCACCAAACAGATCCGGGTCACCAACAAGGGCGACCGCCCCGTGCAGGTCGGTAGCCATTTTCACTTCTTTGAGGTTAACCGCGCGCTGTCCTTCGATCGTGCCGAGGCCTTTGGCTATCGACTCGACATTCCCAGCGGCAATTCCGTCCGTTTTGAGCCGGGCGAGGAAAAGCTCGTGAATCTTGTTGAGCTGGGAGGCGCCAAGCGCGTCTTTGGCCTCAACGACCTCACGCGCGGCGAGGCGGTTCCCCGCAACCTCGCAGCGAGCATGGAGAAGGCCCGTCGTCGCGGTTTTCTCGACTATCGCGAGGGCCCGGCGACGGGATTCCCCGAGGGCTGGGATAACGATATCGAGGAGGCACGCTAGCCATGGCATTTTCTATCGACCGCAATAAATACGCCGCCATGTACGGACCCACTGTCGGAGACAAGGTTCGTCTGGCCGATACCGACCTGATCATCGAGGTCGAACGCGACTTGACCACCTATGGCGAGGAGGCCAAGTTTGGCGGCGGCAAGACGCTGCGCGACGGCATGGGCCAGTCCGTCACCACCACTAGCGCCGACGGCGACCTGGACTTGGTAATCACCAACGCGCTTGTGCTCGACTACACGGGTATCTACAAGGCCGACATCGGCATTAAGGGCGGCTACATCGTCGGCATCGGCCATGCCGGCAACCCCGACATCATGGACGGCGTCACCCCGGGCATGACCGTTGGCGTGGGCACCGAAGCCCTGGCCGGCGAGGGGCTCATCCTTACCGCAGGCGGCCTGGACACGCATATCCACTTCATCTGTCCGCAGCAGATCGACTGCGCCCTCTACTCGGGCGTGACCACCATGATCGGCGGCGGCACGGGCCCGGCCGACGGCACCAACGCCGTCACCTCCACCCCTGGTCCCTGGAACATCTCGATGATGCTCAAGGCTGCCGAGGAATACCCCATGAACCTGGGCTTCACCGGCAAGGGCAACTGCTCGGACGAGCGTCCGCTGGCCGAGCAGATCGAGGCCGGCGCCATCGGCCTGAAGGTCCACGAGGACTGGGGCGCCACCCCGGCGGCTATCAACCATGCACTCAACGTGGCCGATAGCTACGACGTGCAGGTTGCCCTTCACACCGACACGCTCAACGAAGCCGGCTGCGTCGAGGACACCATCGCCGCGATCGGCGGCCGTGCCATCCACACCTACCACACAGAGGGCGCCGGCGGCGGTCACGCGCCCGACATCATCCGCATCGCGAGCGAGCCCAACGTGCTGCCCAGCTCCACCAACCCCACCATGCCCTTCACCCACAATACGCTCGACGAGCATATGGACATGCTCATGGTCTGCCACCATCTGGACAAACGCATTCCCGAGGACGTCGCCTTTGCCGACAGCCGCATTCGCCCCGAGACGATTGCGGCCGAGGATGTTTTGCAGGACATGGGCGTCTTTAGCATGATGAGCTCCGACAGCCAGGCCATGGGCCGTGTGGGCGAGGTCATCACCCGCACCTGGCAGACGGCATCCAAGATGCGCGCCCAACGCGGACCGCTTCCCGAGGACGAGGGTCACGACAATGACAACTTCCGCGCCCGCCGCTACGTTGCCAAGTACACGATTAACCCGGCGCTCACCCACGGTGTGGCCGATTACGTAGGCTCGGTCGAGGTGGGTAAGTTTGCCGACTTGGTGTTGTGGAACCCGGCCTTCTTTGGTTCGCGCCCGGATATCATCATCAAGGGCGGCATGATCGTCGCCTCCAAGATGGGTGACGCCAACGCCTCCATCCCCACCACCGAGCCGGTCACCTACCGCCGCATGTTCGCGGCTGACGGTCTCGCCCGCGCAACAAGCTGCCTGACGTTTATGAGCCAGGCCGCCCTGGACCTGGAGGTACCCAAGAAGCTCGGCCTTAAGAAGCACGTCGTGCCCGTACGCGGCTGCCGCACCGTGGGCAAGGCCGACATGAAGCTCAACGGCGCCATGCCCACGATCGAGGTCGATCCCGAGACCTACAAGGTCACCGTCGATGGCGAGCTCGCCAGCTGCGAGCCGGCGACCAAGCTGCCGCTCACGCAGCTCTACAACCTGTTCTAATAGCCACTTTGCCGCCGCACGGAGCACGGGCGCAGCCCCCGGCTCCACGCGGTCCACGATTTGCACAAGGAGGGGCGCATGCTCTGCACACATATCGAGGGCAACCTCAACGACCCCTCCTTTGAGCTGGCGCTTCGCCGGCGTCTGGGCGGGGTGTTCACAACCGACGAGATTCTGCTCGACTGGGACGAATGCCGCCGGCGCGTAATCCGCAAAGCAAGCGAGGCGGGACGCGATGTTGGCATTCGCTTGGGAGACGCAGCGCTCGACCAGCCCCTTACAGACGGCGACGTGCTGGGATGCGTCGAGGCTGTAGGCGAGGTTCCCATCGTGGTCGTCGCGCGACCGCGGCGTGCAGAAGCGTTGCTCATCGAATGCGACCGGATGGAACCCCTTGCCTTGGCCCACGCCTGCTGGGAAGTGGGCAACATGCATGCGCCACTCTTTCGCGGCGACAGCGACGAACACACGGTGCGCCTGCTCGCCCCCGCCATGCCCGTCCTCGACCGCATGCTTGCCGGCATTCCCGGCGTGCGTGTATCCAAAACGGTCTGCCCGCTTCCCGCGGATCGGCGTTTCTCGACGCGCGCCGCGCAGGCGACCGTCGAGCTTGCCAGCGACTTTAAGATCGTCCAAAAGAAAGGTGCCACATCGTGAGCCCCGCATCCGAACTTCTCCTGCAGCAGATTTGCGACTCGGTCTTTCCCATTGGTGCGTACTCCCATTCTTTTGGACTCGAGACCTTTATCCAGCTTGGCATCGTTCGTGATGCCGACAGCGCCGCCGCCTATGTTGCGGACCAGATCGCATACCCACTCACCTATACCGAGCTGTTGGGTATGCGCCTTGGCTACGAGGCCGCTCGGCATGCGGATATGGATGCACTGGTCGCATTGGAACTCGAGCTGCAGGCGCTCAAAACGCCCACCGAGCCCCGCGCCGCCATGAATAAGTTGGCGGCGCGGTTTATCCGCACAGTCAGCGAACTCGAGGTTTTAGATCCCGAGGCCGCCGCGTTCTTTTCGGGCTATGCGGCCTCGCAGCGCGATCATGCCGTCAACGTGGCCTATGGAGTGCTTGCTGCCCTTGCCGACATAGATCTCGCACCCCTCATGCATCGCTATCTCTATTCCCAGGTCTCTGCCATAGTCGTCAACTGTGTCAAGACGGTGCCGCTGTCGCAGACTGCGGGACAGCAGATCATCACCGGCTCGTTTAGCGCCATGGAGACGGCCTACGATACCGCCCTGAACTGCGAAGCAACTATGCTCGGACTTTCGTGCCCCGGTTTTGACACGCGCTGCATCGAGCACGAGACGCTCTACTCGCGGCTCTATATGAGTTAGAAATGCCCCTGCCGCCCCCGTCGGAAGCGGCCCCACCTGTTAATCCGCCATCGGAAAGGAAACAACATGTCGCACGTTCGCATCGGAATCGCCGGTCCCGTAGGGTCTGGCAAAACCGCATTGATTGAGGCCCTCGTGCGCAAGATGGCGGACGAGTACTCGATCGGCGTCGTTACCAACGACATCTACACACACGAGGACGCACAGTTTTTGACCAAGAACTCGGTGCTGCCCGCCGACCGTATCGTGGGCGTGGAGACCGGCGGCTGCCCGCACACCGCCATTCGCGAGGACGCAAGTATGAACCTCGAGGCCGTCGAGGGGCTTGTTGAAAGCCACCCCGATATCCAGATCGTCTTTGTGGAGAGTGGCGGCGATAACCTTTCTGCCACGTTCTCCCCCGAGCTCGCCGATGCCACAGTGTTTGTTATCGATGTGGCCGAGGGCGATAAGATCCCTCGCAAAGGCGGCCCCGGCATTATGAAGAGTGACCTTTTGGTCATCAATAAAATCGATCTGGCGCCCTACGTAGGCGCATCGCTCGAGGTCATGGACCGCGACTCCCGCCGTATGCGCGGAGCGCGCCCCTTCCTGTTCACGAACATTATGAAGGGCGAAGGCGTGGACGAAGTCATCTCGTGGATCAAACACGACGTACTGCTCGAGGACCTTGCCGAGGAGGCCTAAATGCACGACGAGCACCGCAACGATGGCGAAAATCGATTTGGTCGCACCTCCGAGCTGCGCCTGAAGGCAACCGCCCGCGATGGCGTGACGGCCGTGCCCAAGCTGTATGCATCGATGCCCTTTAAGGTAATGCATGCGTATGATGTGTGCGAGCACGATCTACCTGGCTACGGGCGCCTTGCGGGGCAAGACGACGGGCGCAGCAAGCTCGCGGCACCAAAGCAACTCATGGTCATGAGCGTGTCGGCAGGCATTATGGCTGGCGACCGTCAGGAGCTTGCGGTTGACGTTGAGCCGGACGCCGCGCTTTCCATGACCACGCAAGCCTTCGAGAAGATCCACCGTATGGAAGACGGCGAGCATGCCGAGCGCACGACTCGCATCCATGTTGGCGCGCATGCCTACCTGGACTATCAGCCCCTGCCGCAGATTCCCTTTGCGGCGTCGTCGTTTTCGACCGACACGGTCATCGAGCTCACCGACGATAGTTCGCATATGGCATACGAGGAGATTCTTAGTTGCGGGCGCGTGGCGCGCGGTGAACGGTTTGCGTACCGAGATTATCGCAGCCATGTACGTGTGACCTGCTCGGGCACCCCGGTCTTTATCGACAACACCATCTACCGGCCCACCTCGACCGACATGGAGGGGTTTGGCTTTTTTGGCGCCTACTCGCATCTGGCCAATCTGGTGCTGGTAAACCTCGATATCGATGGCGCGCGCTTTGCCACCATCCGCGACTACCTGCAATCCCAAACGGGCGAGATCGGCGCCAGCGCCGCAGCCCCCGCAAGCGACGCTCCGGCAGCAGACGCCATTGCGGGCGGTATCACGCGTCTTGCCACCGGAGACTGCCTGGTCAAATTGCTCGGTCACCGCGCGCAGCGCCTGCAAGACGTCCTCAACAAAGTACGCGACCTGGTCTAATGATCCCTTGGGGACGGAAGGATTACAGATCACTTAGGGGGTTGGGCCTGCGCGGCGATCCGTAATCCTTCCGTCCCCAAGGGATCAAAAAGCCCCGCCGGGCCTTGGTAGGCGCGGCGGGGCGGACAAGCAGCTATGAGCAGCGGGCTTAGAACAGGCCGGTGATGTTGCCGTCGTTGTCGACGTCGATGTTCTCGGCCGCGGGAACCTTGGGCAGGCCCGGCATGGTCAGAACGCTGCCGGTCAGCGCGACCACAAAGTGGGCACCGGCGGAAACCTTGAGCTCGCGCACGGTGATGCGGAAGCCCTCGGGAGCGCCCAGAGCCTTGGCATTGTCGCTAAAGCTGTACTGCGTCTTGGCCACGCACACCGGCAGGTTGCCAAAGCCGTTCTCGCGCAGCTCGGCGAGCTGGCGCTTGGCAGCCGGGGTGAAGTCGACGCCATCGGCGCGGTAGACCTTGGTAGCAACGGCCTCCAGGGCGTCTGCCACATCGGCACCGTCCTCGTAGGTAAACTTGAGCTCGCTCGGCTGCTCGATCAGGCGCATGACCTCATCGGCCAGGTCGAGCGCGCCCTCGCCGCCCTTAGCCCAAACCTCGGACAGCCTAACGTTGACACCGAGCTTCTGGCACACGGACTCGATGAGCTCGAGTTCGGCCTCGGTGTCCGTCGGGAAGCGGTTGATGGCGACCACGCAGGGCAGGCCATAGACGTTCTGGATGTTTTCGACGTGACGGAGCAGGTTGGGCATACCGGCCTTGAGGGCCTCGAGGTTCTCCTCGTTGAGGTCGGCCTTGGCAACACCGCCGTTGTACTTAAGGGCGCGAGCGGTCGCGACGACCACGACGGCGTTGGGACGAACGCCCGTCATGCGGCACTTGATGTCCAGGAATTTCTCGGCACCCAGGTCGGCACCGAAGCCGGCCTCGGTAATGGCAACATCGCCAAAACGCATAGCCATGCGGGTGGCCATGATGGAGTTGCAGCCGTGGGCGATATTGGCGAAGGGACCGCCGTGGACAAACGCGGGCGTACCCTCGAGCGTCTGCACCAGATTGGGCTTGAGCGCATCCTTGAGCAGCGCGGCCATAGCTCCCTGGGCCTTAAGGTCGCGGGCGCGGACGGGCTCGCCGGCATAGCTGTAGCCGATGACGATCTCGCCCAAGCGCTCCTTAAGATCATTGATGCTCGTGGACAGGCACAGGATTGCCATGACCTCGGAGGCCACAGTGATGTCGAAGCCATCCTCGCGCGGCACTCCCTGGGCCTTGCCGCCAATGCCGTCGATAACATGGCGCAGCTGACGGTCGTTCATGTCGACAACGCGCTTCCAGGTGATGCGCTTGACGTCGATGCCGAGCTGGTTGCCCTGCTGAATATGGTTGTCGAGCATGGCTGCCAGCAGGTTGTTGGCGGCACCGATGGCATGGAAGTCGCCGGTAAAGTGCAGGTTGATGTCCTCCATGGGGATGACCTGGGCCCAACCGCCACCGGCGGCACCGCCCTTCACGCCAAACACGGGACCGAGCGAAGGCTCGCGCAGGGCCACGGCGCTCTTGACGCCGCGACGACGCAGACCGTCGGCCAGGCCGATGGTCGTGGTGGTCTTACCCTCGCCGGCGGGCGTGGGATTGATGGCGGTCACGAGGACAAGCTTGGCCTGGTGATCAGTTGGCTCGTTGAGCAGGGAATAGTCAACCTTAGCCTTGTCAAAGCCGTACGGAATCAGATGCTTAACGTCGACGCCGGCGTTCTTGGCCACCTCGGTAATGGGCAGCGGCGTGACGGAACGTGCGATTTCGATGTCAGTAGGCATGGACGGTCCTTTCGTTACCGGATGAGAAAAAGACCAATCCAGCATAGCACGCACGCGCAATGGTAAAACACACGCAACCGACGAACGACGATATGTTTATCCAATACCCAGCGATAGTCTACAGATGCGCTAAATCAAGCCCATTCCTACAGGGTCGGTTCAATACCCAAATGCTCGAATGTGCGCAGGGTTGCCTGGCGACCCTGCGGTGTGCGAATCATCAATCCGCACTGCAGCAGATACGGCTCATAGACATCCTCGAGCGTTCCCGGGTCCTCGCCCACCGCGCTAGCAAGCGTCGTCAGGCCCACGGCACGACCGGAGAACGTCTTGGCAAGCGTCTCCAAGATGCGAATGTCCATCCAGTCCAGACCAAGCTCATCGATCTCGAAGAACTCGAGCGCCTGACGGCAAATATCAAGCTCAATAGGCCCGTTGCCGCGCACCTGCGCATAGTCGCGCACGCGCTTGAGCAGACGATTGGCGAGGCGCGGCGTACCGCGCGAACGCGAGCCGATCTCGAGCGCGCTGGGATGGTCGATCGTCACACCCAGGATGGTTGCCGAGCGCGTCACAATCTGCGCGAGCTCCTCAACGGTGTAGTAATCCAGGCGATACGAAATGCCAAAGCGGTCGCGTAGCGGGCCGGTCAACATGCCCGAGCGCGTCGTTGCCGCCACCAGCGTGAACTTGGGGATATCCAGGCGAATCGAGCGCGCGGCCGGACCCTTGCCGATCACGATATCGAGGGCAAAGTCCTCCATCGCGGGATACAGAACTTCCTCGACCGAGCGGTTGAGGCGGTGGATCTCGTCGATAAACAGCACGTCACCCGGCTGCAGGTTAGTCAGGATGGCCGCCAGGTCACCGGTGCGCGCGATGGCCGGGCCACTCGTGGTTTTAATCTGAGCGCCCAGCTCGTTGGCGATAACGGTAGCCAGCGTGGTCTTGCCCAGACCCGGAGGGCCCGAGAAGATCACGTGGTCGAGCGTCTCGCCACGGCTCTGCGCCGCCTCGATGAGCACGCGCAAGCTCTGCTTGATGTGCTCCTGGCCGCAGTAGTCATCCAGGCGCTGGGGGCGCAGGGTACGGTCGACATCGAGGTCCTCGGGCGTCAGCTCCGAGCCCACCATGCGCTCGCCATGCGCCATGGATGCTGCCGGCGAGTTGCCGGGCGTCGCCCACAAGTCCTGAGAGTCATCGGCTTCCCACATCACGCATCCATTCCGAGTCGCTTAAGCG
>CAJMNP010000013.1 GCA_905214895.1 uncultured bacterium
ACTTTGGCGAGCTGGGCAATCTGAGCTTTTTGCGCCCCAACTACGCCCGCGCCGTTGCAGACGTCGTGAAGGAGCTGGGCGGCAAACCCTTTCTCACCGACTGCAACACGCTCTATGTCGGCAGCCGCAAAAACGCGCTCGAGCACATTGACACCGCTTATCAGAACGGCTTTACCCCGTATGCTACGGGTTGCCAGATCATCATCGCCGACGGCCTCAAGGGCACCGACGAGGCGCTCGTTCCGGTCGAGGGCGGCGAGTACGTGCGCGAGGCAAAGATCGGCCAGGCACTCATGGACGCCGACATCGTGATTAGCCTCACCCACTTTAAGGGCCATGAGCAGGCCGGCTTTGGCGGTGCCATGAAGAACCTGGGTATGGGCGGCGGTAGCCGTGCCGGCAAGATGGAGCAGCACGCCGCTGGCAAGCCGAGCGTCGATACCACCAACTGCGTTGGCTGCCGTGCCTGCGAGAAGATATGCGCGCACAGCGCCATCACGTTTGACGGTACGCGTGAGCGCGAGCTTGCCAACGGCAGCACTAGCACGGTTCACGTGGCTGCCATCGACCACGATCGCTGCGTGGGCTGCGGACGCTGCATTGCGGCGTGCAACCAGGACTGCATCAAGCCCGACTATGATGCCGCGGCCGACGTACTCAACTACAAGATCGCTGAGTACACCAAGGCCATCGTCGACGGCCGCCCGAGCTTCCACATCTCGCTCGCCATGGACATCAGCCCCAACTGCGACTGCCATCCCGAGAATGACACGCCCATCGTCAACGACATCGGCATGTTCGCGAGCTTCGACCCGGTCGCCATCGACCAGGCCTGCGCCGACGCCGTCCTGGCGTCCGAGCCGCTGCCTAACACCGAGCTTACCGACAGCGCGGCCAAGATGGAGCATAATCACGAGCATCTGGAGGGCGAGCAGGCCAAGGATCCCTTCTGCATCACGCATCCCGACACCGACTGGCGCGCGTGCATCGCGCATGCCGAGAAGATCGGCCTGGGCACGAGCAAGTACGAGCTCATCGAGGTCAAGTAGCACCTAACCATTGGACATATCAAGCGCTTTTGTAGTGCAACGTTAGTAAAAGCCGCCCGCGAGCACAGTGCCCACGGGCGGCTTTTCGGAAGTGCTAGGGGTCAGATAGACCAGTAAACCGTACTATTTGCCTAAAAATACTCGTCGAGGAAGTCGTCGACCGTGTTCCAGTAGAGCTCGGGGTCGACTTGCGCGCTCTTGGCATGGGCGGCGCCGTGGATAGTGAGCTTTTGCTTGACCTTGCTGGCGCACGCGTCGTAGTTTTGGTCGAGCATGCTGTACGGCACAAAGGTGTCCTGGTCGCCGTGGATAAACAGCATGGGAACCGTCGCGTGTTCGAGTTGCTCCACACTGCTCGCCTTATGAAAGTCGTAGCCCGCGCGCACGTTGCACACCAAGTTTGCTACATCGAGCAAGGGAAAGCTGGGCAGGCCGAACACGTCCTTGAGCTGCAGAGAAAACTCGTCCCAAACGCTCGTATAACCGCAGTCCTCGATAATGCATTTCACGTTTGCGGGCAGAGATTCCCCCGCGACGTTCATGGCGGTTGCCGCACCCATCGACTCGCCAAAGACCAAGATGCGCGCCTCGGGGTCAGTCTGAACGATTCGCTCGATCCATGCGACGATGTCGAGGCGCTCGGGCCAGCCCATGCCGATATAGTCGCCGCCGGAGC
The DNA here is from genome assembly GCA_905214895.1 of uncultured bacterium. The sequence continues at coordinate 1,726 of CAJMNP010000013.1, forward strand.
GCTCGTGGGCGCGCGCGGCAGGTGCGAGCACGTTCATGCCGCGGTCGTGGAATCGCTTGACGTATCGGGCCATACCGATGGGCTCGTTGGTATATCCATGCAGGCAAACGGCGTAGTCGTGCGTGCTCTCCGACGCAGCAAAATACCAAGCGGCAAGTTCGGTTCCGTCATCTGCGGTGAGGCTGCTGCTCTCGCGGTTCTCTTTAAACCATGCCCGCGCCTCGGTGTCCTCGGCATCCGGCTGCTCACCTTCTTTGTCGTCCTTGCCGTCCTGCATCATCTTCATGGTGTATGGCGCGCGGGGATTCAGCGCGAAGTCAAACAGAAAGTTGCCGGCAAACCCCAGCAGCGCGACAACGACTACCAACGTAACAATGCCTGCTATCTTGAGCTTTCGATGGGGGTGTGCGTTTTGAGTCATGCGGTATTCTCCTATAAGATGTTAATACATCAACATTTAATGCAAGCGCATTATGGACGTTCACCGTTGATGCGTCAACAGGCAAAGAATGGGTAAACAAAGGGTCACGTATGGTGCAAATTTCGCACGCACCCAGACGCTTTGATATAGTGTTGAGAACTCTTTACGTTGGAGGATGTAACCGGCATGTCCGATTCGAGCGACAGTTCTAAGCCGCGACCCAAGACCGCGGCCGTTCCACACTACACGGTGGGTGAGGAGATCATGAACTCCGTCACCCATGGTGTCGGCTGCCTGCTGGGTATCGCGGGCCTGGTGCTCCTGATCGTATTCGCTGCCCTGCGCGGCGGAGGCTCGGCCCACATGGCCGCGGCAATTGTCTATGGCGTCAGCATTATCCTCGAATACCTAGCCTCCACGCTCTACCATGCGATTCAACCCGCGCGCGCCAAGCGCGTGTTCCGCATCATCGACCACAGCTGCATCTACCTGCTCATAGCCGGCAGCTATACGCCGTTTTGCCTCATCACGCTCGCAAACGACGGCGGCGCCGTGCTGTTCTTTGCCGTATGGGCCATCGCCATCATCGGCATCGCCCTCGAGTGCTTTATGCGCGAGCGTCAACCGCACTGGGTAAGCGGCCTGGTCTACCTGCTGATGGGCTGGCTCGTTGTCTTTAAGCTGCCCGAACTTGTGGCGCTGCTCAACCCCGTGGCACTTGCCCTGCTCGCCGTCGGCGGCGTGTGCTACACCGCGGGCGTGCCGTTCTATATCGCCAAAAACGTGCGCTATCTGCACAGTGTTTTCCACTTGTGGGTGCTCGCCGGCAGCATCTTCCAGTTCATGGCGGTGATCCTCTTCGTAATCTAGCGACCGCGCCCATGCCCTCGCTCCCACGGGCGACCGGCGCAATTGCCCTATCCGTCACCTACGCTTACTACCCAACGTCCCGAATCTTGGAGGTTCGAGAAACTCCCGATGGACATAACCATCTCCCTTATCACCACCCTCGTTTTGACCCTCATCAACGGCTACTTTTCTATGTCCGAGATGGCGCTCACCACGGCCAAGCGCGCCGTGCTGGAGCATGAAGCCGAGGAAGGCGACAAGCGCGCCGAGCGTGCCATTAAGCTGGCTGCCGACTCCGACCAGCTGCTCGCCACCATCCAGGTCGCCATCACGCTCGTGGGCTTCGCCTCGTCCGCCGTTGCCTCGACGAGCCTGTCCGACCCGCTCGCCACGTGGCTCATGAGCTTTGGCATCGCGCCGCTCTCCGCCATCGCGCGCGGCCTGGCGCCGGTCATCATCACCGTCGCGGTCGCCTTCGTGTCCATCGTGATCGGTGAGCTCGTGCCCAAGCGCATCGGCCTCGCTAACGCTGAGGGCGTATCCAAACAGGTCGTGGGACCGCTCTCCGTGTTCCAAAAGATCGCCCGCCCGCTCGTGTGGTTGACCGGTGCCTGCTCCGACGGCCTGGCCCGCATTCTGCGCATCAAGAGTGCCGACGACCGTCAGAACGTCTCGGAAGAAGAGATCAAGTACATGGTCTCGGAGCAGGACGACCTGCTCGACGAGGAAAAGCGTATGATCCACGAGATCTTCGACCTGGGCGACACCGTTGCCCGCGAGGTCATGGTGCCGCGCGTGGACACCACCATGTGCGAGGACGACGAGACGGTCGCCGACGTGTTGTCCACCATGCGCCAGACCGGCTTTAGCCGCATCCCTGTCTATCACGAGGACCCCGACAACGTCGCGGGCATCGCGCACATCAAGGACCTGATTCAGCCCGCGCTCGACGGCAAGGGCGACCAGCCCATTGCCGACTTTTTGCGCGACGCCACCTTTGTGCCCGATACCAAGGACATCCTGCCGCTGCTGTCCGAGATGCAGACCTCGCACGACCAGATCGTGGTCGTCGTGGACGAGTACGGCGGCACGGCCGGCATCATCACCATCGAGGATATCGTCGAGGAGATCGTCGGCGAGATCGAGGACGAGTTCGACCCCGACAACAAGTACCTCACGCGCCTTTCGCGCCGCGAGTGGCTCGTTGATGGGCGTTTTTCGTGCGATGACGCGATTGAGCTTGGTTGGCCGCTCGAGGAAAGCGATGATTATGAGACCATCGCCGGCTGGATCTTGGAGCTTTGTGACTCGGTGCCCGACATCGGAGAGGTGTTTGAGGTCGCGGGGTACAAGTTCAAGGTGCAGTCGATGCGTGGCCAGCGCATCTCGCTCATTCGCGTGATCGCTCCGGCCGAAACCGATAAGAAGGATTCCGAGTCTTCGGTAGACGAGCCGACGACGTCGGGTGCGGGTTCCGCGAATCCGCACGACGGCGACGAGTAGGACAAGGAAGAGTAGGGGAGAGTTATGGCAGGCCTGTTCAACATCCTTAAGGTCACCGTCAGCGAGGACAAGATTTGCGCGCATGTGCTGGTGAACCCCGGCATGCCGCTCATGACCTCGGAGGATATCGAGGCCACGGCGCGCGTGTATTACCTGGTGCCGGCGATTGCCAAGCACCTGTGCCTGGGTGATTCCGGTCGCGAGTTCCAGGACTGCATGGGCCAGACCGAGCTTTGCCATCTGCTTGAGCATGTGACGGTCGAGCTCATGAACGAGACCGGGCTTGCCGGCAGCATCTCGTGCGGCCGCACGCGCGTAAGCGAGCACGACGAGCGCGTTTTTGAGGTTGAGCTTTCGTGCCCCGACGACGCGCTGGCCATCGGTGCGCTGTCTTCGGCCACCTTTATGATGGACTGGGCGTACCTGCACGCCGACCAGCCTGCCCCCGACGTGGAAGGCACGGTCGCGGGCCTGCGCAACCTGGTACTGGGCATGCGCGCCGAGGCCGAGGGCAAGGATCCTCACGAGGCCGTCGCCGCTGCGAACGGCGAAGATGCTGCCGAGGACGAGGGCGCTGACGAGGGCGATGTGCCGGCCGACGCCGAGCCCGTTCCCACCGAGCCCCAGGGCGTCCCCAACTTTGACGACGAGCCCCAGGTGGCGATTGATACCGAGGGCGCGGTTGCCGAAAACCACGAGGCTTCCGCTGCCGTCTTTGGCGGTGCGGCGACGGTTCCGGCAGGACCTGCGCATGAGGGCGGCCTGCCGCTCGTGGACGGCGCCGGCGAGGGCCCGGGTGCCACGGTGGCCATGCCGGCTATGCCCCAGGAGTAGGCCTACGCGTTTATCACCATCACGGACCTGCGCCTTTGCCGTACGCAGATGAGCGGAGCGGCAAGTGATGCGCTGCGGGTATAATGGACACCATTCAAACGGTGGGCACCGACGTGCCCGCAGGAGAGGAATGATCATGGGTAAGACTTTCAGCTTTGTCTCCGGCGCACTTTTTGGTGCCGCTGCCGGCGCTATTATCGGCGTTGCTCTGGCCCCGCGCTCGGGCGCCGAGACCCGCGCCATGGCTGCCGATATCGCCAACGACGCCTGGGACAATATGCGCGACACCTACGAGCACAGCGCCGAGGAGGCCCGTGCTGCGGTGAATGACTTTGGCCCGATGGTCGACGCCAAGACCGACGACCTGCGCGCTAAGGTTGACCTGGCCCGCGAGCGCATGGACCAGCTGCGCGAGCAGCTCAACGACGCCATTTCGGGCGGCAACGTGACGCCTGCCGCCGACGTCGTGGTCGAGAACGCCGTCGAGGCTGATACCGAGGCTGCGGAGCCCTCGACCGAGGCATAATGCGCGCTGGGGATTTTGTCGGCGCCAAGATCTATCGCAAGCCTACCGAGGACAAGCGCACCAAAAAGGACGGCACACCGCGCAGCCCTAAAAAGCTCGGAAAGATTCACTTTCCGGTCTTTACCCCGGGCGGTACGCGCGTGGTCGGCTTTATGGTCCGCCAGTCCGATATCGCGGGCATGATCGAGCGTCCCGATCGATTCGTAGCGCTCGACGCCATTGGTGTCTACGAGGGCGCCATTGCGGTCGATGACGTCAAGGACACGTACGATGCCGCCGCCGCCAAGCGCCTCGACATCAACCTGGACGATTGCATCATCTGGGTCGGTATGGACGTGCGCACGGAATCGGGCGACGTCGTGGGCTATTGCTCGGACGTTGAGTTTAAGCCGCGCTCGGGCATCGTGCAGGCATTCTATGTGACCGCTGGTGCTGCTTCGAGTGTTTTGGTTGGTGACACGCAGGTGCCGCCGACGATGCTACGCGGCTACGAGAACGGCGCGATGATTGTCTCGGACGAGGTCAAGGCGCTCGGGTATTCGGGCGGCGCGGCCGCCAAGGCCGCCGAGGCCAGCGTCGTGGTGGGCGACAAGGTCAAAAAGGGCGCCAAGGTGCTCGACGACAAGGGATCGGTTGCCGTGGACAAGGGCAGTCGCGCACTGGGCAAGCAGCTCGGCAAGACGCGCGGCATGTTCAAGGCCTTTAAGGACGAATACCAAAAGGCGAGCGGAGGCTCGTCAAAAGCTACAAAATAGCGACGTACCAAATGATGGGAGGCAAGCCGGAGACCTGTTGCTCCGGCTTGCTGTGTTTATGGGGGAGGGCACATGCGCCAAAACGGATCCAACTTAAACGGGCGTTCGGGTGCGCGTCCGACGGCGCGCCGCGATCTGGGGCAGCTGCCCAGCGGTCAGCGCCGTCGCCGCCGTAAGCCCGGCGCGATGTACCTCAACCATAGCCGCGGGTTTAGCGACCGCAGCGCGCGCATCGGCAACGGGCGCTCGCCGCGCCGACCGTCCCGTCTGCCCTATGCGCTCATCGCCGTGGGTTGCGCACTCGTGCTGTTTATCGCTGCCGTCGTGGGCTACGTCAACCGCAGCGTGGACGTGGAGCTCAACGGCCAGAAGACCGCGGTGCGCGTGGGCTCTACGCTGCAGGATCTCATCGACGACCAGGAGTTGACTGACACCTACGACGCAGGCGACCTGCTGGCCGTCGATGACAGCGTGCTCAAGCGCCATGGGGGCGAAAAGCTGTCGGTGAAGGTCGACGGCAAGCGCGTGAAGCAGGGCAAATGGGATAGCCGCGAACTTGAGGGCGGCGAGAAGGTGACGGTCAAGGATGGCCGTAACACCTACGAGAAGCACGAGGTTCAGGCTACGGTTATCGAGCCCAAGCTCAAGGTCGAGGGTACGGGCGCTATCGAGTATGTGCAGACATGGGGTGTCCAGGGCCGATCCGAGGTGTGGGTTGGTGAGCAGTCGGGCAAGACGCAAGACCGCGGCGAGGTTGTGCCCGCCACCGATTGCGTCGTTGCGTGCGCCAGCGTGGCGCCCAAGGGCAACAAAAAGTACGTGGCGCTGACGTTTGACGAGGGTCCGAGCGGCGCTACCAAGCAGATCTTGCAGGTGCTCAAGGAAAAGGGCGTCACCGCGACGTTCTTCCTTTCGGGCGATGCGGCCGAGGCATCGCCTGCCACGGCCAAGGCGATTGTCGATGCCGGGTGCGAGATCGGATCCAACAGCTACAGCGACGATTCGCTCAAGGGTCAGGACCGTGAGGCGGTACGCGAACAGATCACGAAAGGCACCGATGCGATTAAGTCGGCGACCGGCGTGAAGACGATGCTGCTGCGTGCTCCCTACGCTGCCTTTGACGAGCAAAACTGGATTGATGCGATGGACCTGGTCTCCGCCGTGGTCTCGTGGAATATCGACTCGGGCGACTGGCTGCTCAACGGTGCCGACGAGCAGGTCTCGACGGTGCTCGATTCGGTGACGCCGGGCAATATCGTGCTGCTCACCGATAGAGACGAATGCGCCGAGCAGACGCTCGAGGCGCTGCCGCAGATTATCGACGGCCTCATTGCCGACGGCTACAAGATCGTGACGCTCAGCGACCTGGTCAAGACGGACGCGTCGCTGAGCAAAAAGCTCACCTCGCTGACGAAGGCCACCATGCCCAAGGACGCCGTGTTCCCCCAACTTGCCGAGGACGACGACACCACAGAGTAGCCATTGAGTAGTCGTTTAAGAACGTCCCTAATGACTATGTCACGGATGCGTCAGCGTTTGGTATGCCTGCAATGTGCAGCGCATAAATTCGATGCCGCAGGGCGATGCTGATGCTATAGTTACTGCGGTTAATGAGGGCCAAGAGAAAGGTTACAGGTGAAATCCAAACCTCGACCATACAGTCGATGACCCCATGCAGGTGCTTTCTGCGCATGCACGGGGTGTAAGCGTCGAGCGGCGTGCCGCCCGCGCATGCGTATACATATCCAGAAGCCCCCGGACGCCGCACGCGCGGTCGCGTCTGGAGGAATAATGATGGGGAGCACCATTGAATTATCTGAGTGAGATGCTCAAATTGCCGGTCTTGGACGTCGATGGCGAAAAGCTCGGCGTTGTGAACGATTTTGGCATTGCTACCGGCGAAGTTTTTCCGCACGTGACGTCGCTCGCGTTCCGCGGACCCGGCAAGACGCCGTTTATGATCAGCTGGCGCAAATGGGTCGACCGTATCGACGAGACGGGTGTACACCTTAAGACGTCGGCCACCGAAATCCGTTTTTCGTACCTGCAGCCGACCGAACTCCTGCTCGCCCGCGACGTGCTCAACAAGCAGATCGTCGACACGCAGGGCATGAAGGTCGTGCGCGTCAACGACATCAAGTTTTCCATGTCGGGCGAAAACCAGCTGCGCCTGCTGGGCGCCGAGGTCGGTGCCCGCGGTCTGCTACGCGCGATCAGCCCCACGCTCGAGCATATCGTCGAAGGCTTTATGAAGCACCTGGGCAAGCCGCTCAGTGAGGACATCATCGCTTGGTCCTACATGGACCTGCTCGACCGCTCGACCAAGAACATCCAACTCTCGGTGTCGCACAAGACGCTCGGCGAGCTGCACCCTGCCGACATCGCCGACATTATCGAGCAGCTCGACCCGCGCCTACGTGCGCAGGTGTTTGCGCAGCTCGATACCGCACAGGCTGCCGAGGCCATCTCGGAGTTCGATGACGACGAGCTCATGACCGAGATGCTCGAGGGCCTGTCCGACACCGACGCATCGTCGATGCTAGCCATGATGGACCCGGACGACGCCGCCGATTTGATCGACGAGCTCGATTACGAGAAGGCCGAGAAGCTCCTGCGCCTGATGGGCGTCAAGGAGGAGAAGGCGATTCGTAACCTGCTGGGGTATGAGGACAACACCGCCGGCCGCATCATGACCTCGGAGTTTGTCTCCCTGCCCGCCACGGCAACGGTCGGTGACGCCATCGAGGCGATTCGCGAGCTCGACGAGGACTTCGAGAGCGTCTACTACGTCTATACCGAGGATCCGAGCGGCATGCTGACCGGCGTGCTTTCGCTGCGCACGCTGATCGTAGCCGACCGCGACGCCACGCTGGGTCAGCTGGCCTATCGCGACCTGGTCTATGTGTCGCCGGACGAGGACCAGGAAGACGTAACGGATGAGATGACCAAGTATGACCTGGTAGCTATCCCCGTCTGTGACGAGAACCGCCACATCCTGGGTATCGTGACCTTCGACGACGCCATGGACGTTATCGCCGAGGAGCACCAGGAGGACCTACAGATCGCAGGCGTCGGCTCGGGCGATAGCGCGTCGGACGACTCGACGAACGTGCTCAGCTGGTTCGTACATCGCCAGTACTGGGTTGTTGTATGGGGCATCGCGTCGTGCATCATGGCGACCGTGCTGGGAACGGCGCTCGGCTCCGCGCATCTGGTGGTGTTCCCCATGTGCGCCATGCCGCTCGTGCTGCTGGCGGCCTCGCGCATGGTGTCGTTCGTCAAGAACTACTTCCTGGAGTATGACGGTCACGACGACGAGCCCAAGCCGTATCTGGGGTTCTTCTTCCAGAGCACGGGCATGGGTCTGATCCTTTCGCTTGTTACTTACCTGTGCGCGCAGCTGGTGCGCACCGCTGCGTTCCCCGATGCCTCTATGTTTGAGGAGCAGCTCTTTACCGGCTGCTTTAACATTGCCGCCATCATCTGCCTGGTGGGCAACATGAGCGCCGTGATTTACCTGATGGTGCTGTTCTGGCGCGACGAGCACGACCTTAACACGTCGGGTACCGCCATGAACGTTATCGCCGTCATGATCTCGTGTGTGGCGTACTGCATCGCCGCGGTGCTGCTCACCATGTCGGTCATGGGATAGGTGGTCGCGTGCAAAACACGAAGCAAAAGGCGAGCGCCAAGCAAAAGCTGACCATCGCCGCCATCTTTGGCGCTATGGGCCCCGGTCTGTTGGCGGCGCTTTCGGGTAATGACGCCGGCGGCATCGCCACGTATTCCAGCGCGGGCGCCAGCTATGGTTACAAGATGCTCTGGATGCTTCCCGTCATGACCGTGCTGCTCATCGTGACGCAGGAGACCGCGGCGCGCTGCGGATGCGTCACGGGTAAGGGCCTGGCGTCGCTCATTCGCGAGCGCTTTGGCGTGCGCAAGAGCGTGCTGGCCATGGCGGCGCTGTTGATCGCCAACACGGCGGTGACCATCTCGGAGTTTGCGGGTATCGCGAGTGGCCTTGCCCTGTTTGGCGTGCCGGCGAGCATTTCGGTGCCGCTCGTGGCGCTGCTGGTGTGGATGCTTACCATGTCGGGCAGTTTCCAGCGCATCGAGAAGATTTTGCTGCTGGTAAGCTGCGTGTTCGTGACCTACATCGTCGCCGCGTTTATGGCCGGCCCCAACTGGGGCGAGGTCGCGGTCGACTTGGTCGTCCCCAATATTCAAAACGACCCCAGCTACGTGTCGCTCGTGGTCGCAACGATCGGTACCACCATCGCACCGTGGATGATCTTCTTGGCTCAGAACAACGTGGTCGATAAGAATGCGGGCGAGGACGACATCGTGCTGCAGCGTATTGATACCGTGAGCGGTTCGATTGCTGCTGATATCATTGCGGGCTTCATTATCATCACGACCGGTACGGTGCTGTTCCCGGCGGGTATTCAGATTAGCGATGCCGCCGATGCCGCCCGCGCGCTGGAGCCCATCGCGGGCCAGTGGTCCACGGTGTTGTTTGCCTCGGGTCTGGTCGCGGCGAGCTTCTTGGCCGCCTGCGTGCTTCCGGGCGTTACGTCGAGTGCCATCTGCGAGGCATTTGGTTGGGAGCGCGGTGCCGACCGCAGCTGGGACGAGGCCCCGGTCTATCGCGGCATCATTACGGCCATCATTGGCATCTCTGCCGTGCTGGTGCTCATGCCCGGTGTCGATCTGTTCCAGATTATGATGACCTCGCAGGTCATCAACGGCGTGCTGCTGCCCGTAGTTTTGGTATTCCAGGTGGTTATCGCGGCGGATCGCCACATTATGGGGGCCAACCGCAACGGTCGCGTGTGGAACGTGCTCACGTGGGCGACTATCGGCGTGATTACGGTGCTGACGGTCGTCATGTTTGTGCTGCAAGCGATGGGCTACAGCGCGTAGCGCCTCTTTTGGGTTTCGAGCGGGCCGCGGCCATGGGCTGCGGCCTCTTTTTTGCCCGCTACAGGGGGTCAGTTATATAACGATGGGCAAAAAATGCCAAATATGAGTACTGTTGCTAGACTGATGACATTTACGGCCAAGAAGATAATGAACATAACCTATAGTATGTTCATTAAAATTGGCTCCAATACACCTTAAACAAGTCAGGTTGGCTGCTTTAGGGGGTTGTAGGGGTTGCTGGGACGTCATTTTGGGTGGTTTTGCCTGCTACTAAAATGGTAACAGTACTCATATTTGCCCTTTTTTGCCCACAGACCTTTGAGGTTGCGGCGAAAAGGGCTTGTTTTGATTGTTTGGGGCAGGCGCGAGGCGCGGAAACGATGCCTGGAGCGGCGGAGCGGCTTGAAATTCATCTCTAGAGGTCTTCATTGGCTGCGCCAGAAGTGCCTCAAGGTGCCGGTGCAAAAGGAGCGTCCCTAACTGCCGCAGGGGGCGTCGGCCACGGCCGACGCCCCCTGCGGGTGGAAGCAGATTTGGCCGCGTGTTACTTGTCGGTGCCCAGCTTGTGTGGTTTGTAGGCGAGGGCATTGACGAGTGCGTCGGCGGCGGATTTGACGGCTGCCGGCTGCGGATCGTTGACGTGGTCCTCGGGGTGCACGGGCAGGTCTTTCTTGACCGCATCGTGGATCAGGTTGAGGTATTCGGTCACGCCGGTGGTCGACAGGTGCGTGCCGTCGCCGTCGAACAGGTCGTTGCGGTTGGCGCTGTACCCGTACCAGTCGACAACGCGTACATTCTTGTAGCGCGTGGCGGCGTTGGCGATGGCCTGGTTCGTGGACCCGACCCACGGCTGCGGGCTACGCGTGTTTACAAACACGACAATGCGCTGCTCGCCGGCGTCGGCCATGATCGCGTCGACCTGGGCGTCCGTTACCAAACCGTTGGTGCCCAGGGCAAAGACCACGATCTTGCCGGCAAGGTTCTGCTGGATATAGCCCTCAAATGTCGCGCGGCCAGCATCAAACTGGCGGCCCTTTTCGGCATCGATATGGCTGTGCGGGAACACGCCGTCAAAGGAATCAACGGCGCGCAGCGACACGGAGTCGCCGATCATCAACAGGTCGTAGGAGCCATCGGGGAAGCCGTCGTTGTCCTTGTCGGTGTCGTCGGCCGCCTGCTGGTCGGTGGGCGCGGTGTTTTTGGCTTCCTTGTTCAGAACTTCGGCGCCCTCGCCGCTCAGCGCAGACGTCTCGGGCACAAAAATCAGGCCGCCCAGTGCAACGACCAACACGACAGCGCAGGCCGCGCAGACAGGGACGTGCGCGCGAGCCCAGTTGGCGGGCGTGGTGGTGCCATCGCGGAATTCGGCGACGGTGCGGCCGAAGGCGCCCTTCCTAAACGGCGTTTCGATAAAGCGATAGGAGCACTCGGCTACGGCGACCACCAGCAGCACCTGCAAAATGTACTGCCACCAGGGCGTATCGTTGATGTTGGCGACCGGGTTCATGAGCAACAGCAGCGGATAGTGCCACAGGTAGATGCTGTACGAGCGCTTGCCGACCCACACGAGCGGCTCGGCTGACAGCGCGCGGGCAACCATTCCCTGGGGCTGCACGCATGCCGCAATAACCATGAGCGTGAGGATGGAGCATAACAGCGTGCCGCCGCGATACTGGAACGCGGTGTAGCCGTTGGTGAGCGCGACCATG
>CAJMNP010000014.1 GCA_905214895.1 uncultured bacterium
GACGCCGCCCGCGGCCGCCTCGCGCCGGGGCGCGCGGGCCACGCAGGCGTAGAGCGCGACGAGCGGGAGGAAGTACACGTACGCGAGCGCGCCCATCACCGAGGCCAGCAGGCCAACGACCGACTCGAAGAGCACGGAGACGACCGGAAGGCGGTAGCGCAGGAACAGCGCCGCGCAGCCGACGGCCATGAGGACGAACAGGGCGGCCTGGGACGAGGGCGCCGACAGCGAGGGGTCCGCCCCCGCGAACACCACGCGGGCGAACATCGCCGCCTCCCACGCCACGCAGAGCACGGGCGCGGCGAGCCGCAGAAGGGGCGCGTCGTCCCACGCGTCCAACGGCGCGGCGGCGCCGGAAAGGCCCGGCCCGCATGGCCTCACGTCCAATCCCATCACCTCACATCCCGACACCACATTGTACGAGCACGCCGGGCGCTACTTCGCCGCGACGACGTCGCGCGTGCGGAGCCAGGCCGAAGCGAAGGCGACCGAGCAGGCCACGTAGACGACGCTCAACACGGCGATCTGGGCGATGTGCGGCGCGTCGAGCACCACGAGGGCGTTGCTGTTCATCCCGGACTGCATGAGCGCGTACGGGAAGACGTAGCCAAGGCCGCCCATCGCCGCCATGATCCCCAAGATCCCGCCACCCAGCCCGACGCCCACCGGCACGGCGAAGTTGCGCACGAGCATGGAAACGACGAGCTGTATGCCGCAGATGGCGAGGCTCCCAATCCAGCCCAGCACCACCTGCTCGGCGAACGACGCCACCGGGAAGGCGCCGGGCACGTGCAGGACGATGCCGCTCGCGACGAAGAACGCCGTCATGGCCGCGAACGCGACGAGGTCCAGGAGGGCGAGGACCGCGAGCTTGGCGACGAACACGTCGCGCGCGGGCACCGGGGCGACCATGAGCTCGTTCCAGTTGGAGCCCATGTGCTCGAGCCGCCACAGGTAGCTCGCGCCCGCGCCGATGAGCGCCGGGAGGAAGAAGTAGCAGATGAACAGGGTGTGCTGGGTCCAGAGGTTCTCCCAGCCGGGCGTGAGGAGGTCGAGGTTGGCCACGTAGTTGGCGCTCCCGATGAGCGCGGAGACGGCGGGCAGCGCGGCGAAGGCGGCCCAGACGGGCGCCCGGCGCATCTTGATGAACTCGGCGGATATGCAGGATGCAAGCATGATCAAACCTCCCTACAGCTCGCGGGCGGCGAAGGCGCGCCTGGAGGCGATGAACGCGGCGACGGTCACGGCGACGCAGACGGCGAGCCCCGCGGCCGGGAACGGCGCCGCCCAGAACCTCATGTGCTGCGAGGCGTCGTAGGCGCCGTCGACGAGGCGACACACGAAGAAGTACGCGCTCGGCACGAACCAGCTGAACACCGGAGGCAGGTAGGCGATGAAGAGCCCGAGGAAGCACAGGCCCACGCCCACGATCATCGGCGCGAACTGGTTGGCGGTGGCGAGGCAGACCGCCTGCACGATGGTGATGAGCATGGCGCACACGACGAACGTGCTGAGCGCGTAGCGGGCGAGCAGGGCCGGCCCCGGCAGGTTCTGTTGGAACCCGATCCCGTACGCGACCGCCGCCACGCCCGCCGTCTGGACGCCCACGACCACGGCGAGGATCAGGAGGCACGCCGCCCACTTGGCCGCGACCACGCGCCGGGCGTCCTCCATGGTGAGCAGCAGCTTCCACATGTTCGCCCGGTTCTCCACGTCGGTGACGGTGGAGGCCACGATGGCGCAGAGCAGCGGCAGGACGATGGCGTTCAGCTGCGGCAGCATGTAGAGGATGCCGTCGAAGTCAGGGTTGTGGCGCAAGGTGTTGGAGGCGCCCGCGACGAGCCAGGCGAACTGGAACGCGAGCAGGCCCAGGCTCGCCAGCCACAGGTGCTTGCGGCGCGCCTTGGCAAACTCGAGCGCGACGGATTGGACGAGGCCGGGCTGGCCGGTGTCCGATGCAACAACTTGAGATGGCATATGTCTTCCTCCAGTCGAAGAATGTGAACTGCGATGTTCCATGCGAAGGGTTTTCCTGGTGCCGCAGATTGCCCCGAAAGAGGAGCGACGCGTACTTTGGTACGCGAGCAACGGTTTGATGGGCAAGGTGCGGTACCAGGGGAAGCCGCAGCGAAGCCGCTACAGCGTAGCCTCCATCCCCGTGAGCTTTAGGAATATGTCCTCCAGCGACTCGGCGCGCTCCTCCAGCCGCACGACGCCGATGCCTCGCTTCGCGAGCCCGAGCGTCACCTGCCCGGCGGTCGCGTCGTCCACGGCCTTGATGCGCAGCCACTCCCCGTCGGCCACCGCGCCCGGCAGCGCCCCCGCCGCCGCGGCGTTGTCCGTGGTGCGCAGCGCCAGCCATCGGCGCGCGCGGGCGTGCAGGTCGGCCATGCTCCCCTGCCAGACCATGCGGCCCCTGTTGATGATGCCCACGTGGTCGGCCATCTGGTCGATCTCGGAGAGCAGGTGGCTGGAGACGATGACCGTGCAGCCGAAGCGCCTCGGCATCTCGCGCACGAGCTGGCGGATCTCGTGGATGCCGGAGGGGTCGAGGCCGTTGGTGGGCTCGTCCAGGAGCAGCAGCCTTGGGTGCCCCATGAGCGCGGCGGCGATGCCCAGGCGCTGCCTCATGCCGAGGGAGAAGTGTCCGACGAGCTTCCGCTGCGTCTTCGCGTCGTCCAGGCGCACGACCGAAAGGACCTCGTCGATGCAGCTCTCGGGCAGCCCGCGCAGGCGCCGCACGATCTCGAGGTTCTCGCGCGCCGTGAGGTGCGGGTAGCAGCTGGGGGCCTCGATGAGCGAGCCCACTTCGCGCAGCACCTCGAGGCGGTTGTCCGGGGTCATCTCCCGCCCGAGCACGACGGCCTCGCCGCCTGATGCGTGCACGAGCCCGAGCAGCATCTTCATCGTGGTGGACTTGCCCGCCCCGTTGGGCCCGAGGAAGCCGTAGACCGCGCCCTCGGGCACCTCGAGGTCCATGTCGTCGACGACCGTCGCGTCGCCGTAGCGCTTGGTGAGCCCGCGGGTGGACACGGCGAGGGACTCGCCCGAGGCGGCCGGCGCCGGCGCCCCCTCGACCGTCCCCGCCGGACGTTCCAGTACCTGAGAAGTCATATCGTATCCCCTTCTTGTGAATGCGTTCGTACGCGCCGTCTCTGTCGGCGCGGTTACATTCTTTCGCGGAAGGGGCACGGAGCCGGCGCCGCTGGGCCGGTTGACACCTTAGGGTGACAGCGGGTTTCAGAGGCGGAGATGATGTCGATGAGGGTCGCGTACAGCGTCCAGCCGTTATCGCACCCCGCCATAATGCGTCCACATGCGAACGACCTTGACCGCACCCTCATAGAGGGCGCCGTCCCTCTCAATCTCCTCTTTGATTACTTCGTAAACGAAGCGGTGTTGCAGGCTGATGCGGCGAGAGTAGAGGCCAGATAGATTGCCAACGAGGGCCTCATAGCGCGGAGGAACCTTGAAGGGATCCTCCCGCACTGCCGCGACGAGCGCCTTCGCCTTGCCGGCAAGCCCCGCCGCCTTGAGTTACTTTGCATCCTTTTGGGCCTGCTTGGTAAACACGACAAGCCACATGGCTACCAGTCCAGCGCGTCTTCGGTGGCGCAATTCTCGACCGGCTCCGCCTTCCCTGCAACAATCGACTCGGCAACGCCGGGAACACCCATGAGATAGAGCGTCTCCTCGATAGAGGCCCACTCATCCTCTCCGACGAGCACGGCACCCTTACCGCGACTGTTCGTGATGGCCACCGGAGTGCAGTCCTCGTTGACGCGCGCGATAACGTTGTACAGGTCCTTGCGTGCCGCCGTTGCCGAAATAGAAGTCATGCGGCCTCCCTTCCCAAAAGCGTACGCTTTTACGTACGTCTATGGTAAGACGGAGAGACAAGGGTGTAAAGTCCCCTCGCTGCGCACGCCCACATCCGATATGGATGAAGAGTCGGCTGGGGCAGTCAGGCATCCCCGTCAATCGGTTCTATTTCACTGTTGCGCACTTCGGA
This sequence comes from uncultured bacterium, assembly GCA_905214895.1. The sequence continues at coordinate 4,013 of CAJMNP010000014.1, forward strand.
GCTTAGCCTCGCGAATCCGCATCGGGTTCCGACCGCCCCTCGCCGTCCCGCTCGTCCTCCCGCCAGGCGGCGATGATGGCGATGAGGGCCGCGTCCAGGCGGTGGGTGGCATCGAGGATGGCGCGGGCCTCGTCGGCCTGCTCGCCCTGGAGCCGCCCCTCCTCGAGGTCGGCGGCGAGGAGCTCGGCGTTGCCCTGGATGAGGGTGAGCGGGGTCTTGAGCTCGTGGGCGAGCGTCTCCATGCGCTTGCGCCGGGTCTCCTCGGAGGCCATTTGCTCCTCGAGCGAGCGTTTAAGCGAGACCCGCATGCGCTCCATCGCGGCGAGCACGTCGTCGACCTCGGCAACGTCGCTCGTTCCGACGGGCCTGTCGAGGTCGTCGGCGGCAACGGCGTTCGCCGCCGCCACGAGCGGCTCCATCTTGCGCGTGAGCACGCGCGCGGCGCGCAGGGCAACGAGGACGACCATGAGAACCGTGCCGATGATGGTCGAGACGAGCCAGAGGTCCTGGGGGTTCGGCCAGGACGCGTCCCGTGCGTGGTCGGCCCAGTGGGGCATCATGTCCCAGGAGATTGCCGCCCACGTGCCATCGGCGAGCTTCACGGTCGCCACCTGCTCGTACGAGCCGGACGAGACGTCGGGGCCGGGGCGGACGGACGTCTCACCGGCGGCAACTGCGGAAGAGACGGACGTCTGGGCGCTGGCGAGCGCCTCCTCCCCCATGTCCGAGAAGAGGATGCTGCCCGAGGCCGAAAGCTGCGCCCCGCGGTATGCGGTGGAGAGCGAGTCGGGATCAAGATGACCCGCCGAAGCGATGTCACCGACAGTCTCGTCCGCATGGGTCGAGCCCCAGTCCGCCGGGAGCACCTCGCCGCGCGCCATCGCGCCGAGGAGCAGCGCCCAGGGCCCGCCCACGGTCAGGGTTGCCCCAAGTAGGACGAGGGCGAAGTTGCGCCCGACCACGAGGGCGAGCGGGATGCGCAGGCGGCCGTCCAAACCGCGAAGACGGCTCATCTCCCCGCCTCCCACTTATATCCGACACCCCACACGGTGGCGATGGGGTCGACGTCCGCAGCCCGGAGCTTGGCACGCGCCTTGCCCACGTGGACCGAGACGGCCGCGTCATCCGTCTCGCTCTCCCAGCCCCGCACCGCCTCGCGAATCTGCGACCGGCTGTAGGCGCGACCGGGATGCTTGGCGAGAAACTCGCAGATGCCATATTCGGTAGGCGTGAGGGGAACGGACGCGCCGGTCGAGCCGTCGGGAGCTGTCACGCTGAGCTCGCGCGCCCCGAGGTCGAAGCGCACGCGCCCGAGGTCGAGCACGCTCCGGCGCACCCGGCGCTCGCGGCGAAGCGACGCGGCCACCTTCGCGCGCAGCTCCGCCACGCCGAAGGGCTTGCGCACGTAGTCGTCGGCGCCGAGGCCGAGGCCCAGCACCGCGTCGTCCTCGGCCACTTTCGCCGTGAGGAACATGATGGGCCCGTCGAAGCGCTCCCGGACGAGGCGGACCAGTTCGAAGCCATCGAGACCGGGCATCATCACGTCCGTGAGGATAAGGTCGTAACGCGAGAGATCCATCGCAGGGACCGTCGTTGGGTCGTCGGCGCACTCGACCTTGTGACCGTCGCGGGAGAGAGCCCGCTCGAGCAGCTGAAGTATGGAACGGTCATCGTCGACCGCAAGGATGCGGGCCATCACACTCCCCCTCAATAGCGGATTTGCTCGTTCCATCCTAGTTCATGTTACCCGTGCGAGATCGAACGATGGCAGACGCGTGGCGAGCGGAACGGCAGGCACCCCCGCGAGCTCACTCGCCCTTCCTCCCCTCTTCGAAGAAGCCAATCCAGACGAGAAGGACGACAAGGCAAATCGCCGTGACCACCAAGGCAAGGACAGAAGTCACCTCGAGCTGCCAAATCACCGCGCGCAAACCAGCATCCGCGGCCAGTCCAAGTTCTACGAGGAGCGACCCCAACCGCTCCGCCCAGGCGAACGGCACGTAGCCGAGCGCGCCTGAAGAGGCCGCGGTGAGCTCGCCGGTGACAAGCCCGTGCGCGAGGCCACCCACGGCGAAGAGGGCGCAGGCGAGGCCCGCCGCGCCGACCCCGATGGCGGCGTTTCTGCCGAGGGCGAGCGCGAGCCAGACCGACGCGACGTAGAGCACGAGCGAGCCCGCCGCCATGCCCGCGGCGGCGCGAGCGTAAACCCCTGCCGAGAACGCGTCGCGCCCAAAGGCACCGATCACGCCGGCGAACGACCCGAGTGCCACCGCCATCGCAATGATGCCGAGCAGCCACAGCACGAGCACGCGCGCGGCGAGGGCGATGCGCCTCGACGGCACCGCGAGCAGGTTGGCAAGGCCGGACGCCTCGCGCTCACCGTCGACGTCAAGACCGCACACGACGGCGACCATGAGGGGCATGAGCGCACCAACGAGCTGGACGAACGCGTCCGAGCCGAGGCGCGGGTCCCACGGCGCCACACCGAAGTAGGCCCCACAAGCGATGCCGGCGATAAGGCCGCATGCCAGGTGCAGGGCAATCAGCGGCGAGCGCCTGAGCCGCACGCACTCCGAGATAGCGGCGCGCCAGAGCGACATCCGGGACACCCGACCGGCGCCCGCAGCAACATGCCTTCCGTTTCCCATCACAGTTCCTCCGATCTCCTGAACCAGACCGCGCCGACGACCGTGAGCAGCACGAACGCCGCCGCGCAAACCGCGAGCGCCGCCGCCTGAACAGGCCCGAAGGACCCAATCGCAGCCGCGAGCTCGGGTGACGCCGAGAGCGGCTCGGCCGTGGGCAGCACGGGCAAGAAGGCGCTCGGCAGGATGACCGAGGCCGCCGGCGGAAACGCCCACCAGACCCCGCCGACCGCGGACCACGCGAAGCCCCCGCCGATCTGCACAGCGAGCGGCACCAGCACGCCAGCGAGCATCCCGGCCCGGCAGACGAGGAAGAGCGTCACCGGAATCATCCACGAAGTCGCGATGACGCTCGTCGCCGCAGCGGCCACCATCGCGAGAACCGATGGCCCGCCCGGGTTCACGACGGCACCCACGAGGTACACGGCGAGCACGCACGCGTTCGAGAGCGCCGAGAGCGCGAGGCACCAGAGCGCCTTCGCCCACCAGGCCCGTCCGAGCGGAGACGGGCTTGAGAGCGGCACGTGGTCGCGCAGCCGCGCGTCGTAGTTGGCCACGCAGGCGGAGATGAGCGTGAGCGACACGGGCAGGAGCAGCACGTAGTAGTAGTTCCATGCCGAGAACGAGAGCTCGGCGCTCATGCCGAAGCGCCCCGAGAGCGGCCCGAACAGCAGCGGGAACGGCAACGCAAGCGCGATGGCGACCTTGACCGGCGCCCCGTGGGAGCTCTTCAGCGCCTCGGAGCGCAGGGCGCGGAAGAGGCCGGGGCGACGCGCTGATCCCGCCTGCGGCACCGGCTTCGCGACGCGCTCGGACACAGCAGCAGACCGGCTCATGCGGCCACCCCCGTCCGTCGGCACACGTCCATGAACAGGGCCTCGAGGTCCTGGCCGGCCTGCAACGGTGCCTCATACGCAAGCCGTCCGCCGACGATGATGCCGATATCATCGGCCGTCTGCTCAACTTCGCCCAGGATGTGGCTCGACACGATGACGGTGATTCCGCGCGTCGGGAAGCTCCGGATGAGCCCGCGCAGCTCCTCGATGCCGATGGGGTCGAGGCCGTTGGTGGGCTCGTCCAGGATGAGAAGCCTCGGGCTCGCGAGCAGCGCGGTCGCGATGCCGAGCCGCTGCTTCATCCCCAGGCTGAAGCGCCCGGCGCGCTTGGACCCGGTGTCTGTAAGGTCGACCGTCTCGAGCACCTCGTCGATGCGACCCTCCGGGATGCCGAGCAACGTGGTGCGCACGAGCAGGTTCTCTCGCGCCGTGAGGTTGGGATAGAGCGGTGGCTGCTCGATGAGCGAACCGATGGCGTACAGGTCGTCGCGGCTCCACGGGTGCCCGTCGACCAGGATCTGCCCCGAGGTGGGGCGCAGCATCCCCGTCACCATCTTGAGCGTGGTGGACTTGCCCGCGCCGTTGGGACCGAGCAGGCCGTACACGCGCCCCTCCCCCACGTGCAGGCTCACGCCGTCGACCGCCACCTGCGCGCGGCTGCCGCGGCCGAACCGCTTCGTGAGCCCGCGCGTCTCCAATACGTATGCCATGAGAGCCTCCATCCCAAGGATTACTTACTTGCAATTCCTAGGGTGAAGACCGTTTCTAAAGAAGCGTTAAAGACCGGAAGACAAACTCGCGATAGCTGCCCGGGACAAGGGTCAACTGCAATTGGGGCAGGCCGCACAGCGCCTGCGGGGGCCTGCCCCCGATGTCACGCATCGCCGGTGTCAACAACGTCTTGGCACACAACAACTAGCGCGGACGGCGATCGAAAGACGGTCGCCGTCCGTCTTTCGTCTTCTACCTTCTGCGTCGTAAACGACAATGCTCAGCGGTATACGTGGGCAGTGCGGCTATCATGGTACTTTACCGATATCCGCACTGCTCGCGTATACGTGCGGCAACCCATGCCAGACAAAGGAACGCCATGGATACTACCGATAGCGCCTATGGCGACAAACTCATCCGTCTTGACACGTTCGACACCGCCGTGGCGGTCGACCCCAGCGCCGAGGACGACGCCAAGCGTCGGTTTATGACGCTTATTCTCCAGACGGCCCACCGCAACAACGGCAACATCGGGCACGTGCTGCGCGCGACCAACACGAGCGGCGAGGTCTTTGCCGTCAAGCTACTCAAGGACAACGCCCTCCTTTCCGGCCAAGCCCCCGACCGCTCCGCCGAGCAATCGGCCGCGCACCTAGCCAACACCGCCGCGCTGTTCGAGGAGTACCGTCATCTGTGTACCGTCTCGCACCTGCGCGGATTTCCGCGCGTCTATGGCTACGGATCGTGCGAGGATGACCCGCTCATCCTCATGGAGTGGGTCGAGGGCACCTCGCTCAAGCAGGCGCTGCCCCTGCTTCCGCGCGACGCCTCGGGCGGGCTGACCACCCAGATGGTCGCCGCTGTCGGAAACGCCGTGCTTCGCGCGCTCTTGATGACCCAGGGGCTCGTGAATCCGGTCGTCCATCGCGACCTGTCGCCTGCCAATATCATGTTCCGCACCACCAGCCGAACGCTTGAGCAGCAGATTGCCGATTGCTCCTTTGACCCCTGCCTCATCGACATGGGCTCCGCGACCATGGCCCTCGGCGACGACACGATCACCCGGCGCGCCGACATCTGGCGCTTTGCCACGCCCGCATACGCCGCGCCCGAGATGCTCACGCAGGATATCGAAGGCATCGCGGCCCTTCGCCGCTCGCCCGCGATCGACGTCTATGCGCTTTCGAGCATTCTGTACCAGCTCTACAGCGGTCGCAAACCGTTCGATGTTAAGTCGACGGGTGCCGCGGCAACCGGCTCGTTCTACCTCATAAAGACCAAGACCAAGCCGGCACCGCTCGAGCCGCGATGCAATGACGACGAGGCACTCGTCCAGATCATCATGAAAGGTATCTCGGTTGAACAGGGCGATCGCCCCAACGAGCAGCAGATGCTCGAGGCGCTCTCGGCATACCTCCCCGCTGCAGAATCTGAGGGCTGCGAGGGCGCGGGCAATGACGCCGTAATCGACATCGACTCCGGTACGCACCTTAAGGTCGACGTCGCCGGCGAGCGCGCACGAGAGATCCTGGAGCAGGCCTGTCACGATGCCATGACCCGCCGTCGCTTTATTATCGGCGGCGTTGTTGCAGTCGTTGCGGGGCTCGGCGTCATTGGCACGGCGACCCGTGGCTTTGGCATCCCCGACTACCTGGACGGTATCCGCAGCTCGCTTGACGACTACACCTGGGCTCAGCTGCAGGAGATTTCGCTCAAGATTAAGGCCGCCGGGACCCGTAGCGAGGCACGCGAGATTGCCAAGCGCTATCATCTGCTCGATGCCGATGGGCATATCCCGTATCCGTGCACCAAGCGCGTCACGCTCACCAACGGGCTGCATGTTGGCGCGCAGCTTGTGGGCATCCGCCACGATGAGCTTCTGGACGGGACGGGCAAGGCCGGACTGACGTTTATGTTCGATGCCGGCATTGCCGAGCGCGATGCTGCGGCTGAACCGCCGAGCGCCGGCTGGGCAGATTGCGAGCTGCGGGAATGGCTCGACAGCGACGGCCTTAAGCTGCTGCCCAACGAGTTGCGCGCGCTCATCAAGTCTGTCAAAAAGATCTCGAATAACGTTGGCGCCGCCAGAAGCGCATCGTGTCTGAGCGAGTTGTCCGCAACCCTTTGGCTGCCCGCCATGGTCGAGCTGTGCGGTACGCAACCGCCCTATTCGTTTGCCGAGGGCTATCACTTTTTGGCCGACATCTACAACGGCGAGGGCAAGGAGTACCAACTGTTCCGCGAGCTTAAAGTGAGTCCGTATTCCACGAACGAGACGATGGTTCGCCAGTGGAAGGGCAAAGACACCTGTTGGTGGGAGCGCACGGTGAGTCCCGACACATCGGAGAGCGAAGGCACACTCTACATGAACCGTGTGGGCCACGACGGCGACGTCTTTACGTGCGCAACGCCTGCGGAAAAGCCAAACAAGCGAACCTGCGTGATCCCCGGATTCTGTATCTAGGCGGCGGGTGTCTTGCCGTAACGGAACCCCTCCCCGGCAATTGTCTCAATCTGTAACACTAGCTCGGCAGACACAGGTCTAGATGTTACAGATCAAGACATTTGAGTTGACCGCGGACGCCCTGTCTCGATCTGTAACAGTTAGAGGTCATATTTGGTGCTAGATGTTACAGATTGAGACATTGAGTTTCCCGCCAACTGTTTATCTTGATCTGTAACAAATACTCGGTAAAACGGAGTCTAGTTGTTACAGATCGAGACGTTAGTTTTCGGCTGAAATGTTTGTCTAAATCTGTAACAGCTATGGTTCAAAAACCGGTCCAGACGTTACAGATTGAGATGTTTGGCAGAGGCGACCATTGATCGAGCCGCCACCCTCATCTGTAATGAAAAGTCATACATTCCAACTATTACTGGACACCCCCAGGGGGTATGGGTGTATAGTATCGGCAGGTAAACATTTCCAACACTACGCCACAGAAAGGAGAAGCCATGGCTCAAGATACGTTCGACGTGGGCGGCATGACGTGCGCCGCCTGCCAGGCGCATGTGGACCACGCCGTGAGCAAGCTCGACGGCGTCCAAAGCGTCGCGGTCAACCTGCTCGCCGGTTCCATGATGGTCGACTATGACCCCGCGCAGGTCTCCCCCGACGACATCTGCACCGCCGTCGACCGCGCGGGTTACTCGGCCTCGCCCGTCAGTACGGGCACCGAAACCGCCCCCAACGGCAGCGCGCAAACCAGGTCCGGCGCCACCCATATGGAGTCACCGACCAAAAAGCTGGAGGCCGTCGCCTCCGCCATGCGCACCCGCCTCATCATCTCGATCATCTTCCTCATCCCGCTGTTCTACATAGGCATGGGACACATGCTTGGCTGGCCGCTGCCCAGCGTCTTCACCGACCACACCCACAGCATGACGTTGGCGCTCACCGAGCTCGTCTTGCTCATCCCCATCGTCTACGTCAACGACGCGTACTTTATCAACGGCTTCAATTCGCTCGTACACGGCGCACCCACCATGGACGCGCTCATCGCCGTGGGCGCCACCGCTTCCGTTGCCTGGTCGCTCTACGCCATGTTCATCATGGCCGACCAGCTGGCCGCAGGTCAGATCCACGAGGCCATGATGACGGGCATGGACAACCTGTATTTTGAGAGCGCCGGCACGATCCTGTCGCTCGTCACCGTGGGCAAATACCTCGAGACGCGCAGCAAATCCAAGACCGGCGGCGCCATCGAGGCGCTCATCGACCTGGCGCCCAAGACCGCGACCGTCGTGGCCGAGGACGGTACCGAGGCCACCGTCGACGTCGACAGTATACTTCCCGACCAGGTGCTGCGCGTGCGCCCCGGCGAGTCCATCCCTGTCGACGGCGTGGTACTCGAGGGCGCATCGGCCGTGGACGAGAGTGCGCTCACCGGCGAGTCCATCCCCGTGGAAAAGACAGCCGGCGACACCGTCAACGCCGCCACGGTCAACCGCACCGGATCGTTTACCTTCCGTGCCACGCGCGTGGGAGCCGACACGTCGCTCGCCAAAATCATCCAGCTCGTCGAGGATGCCAACGCCACCAAGGCGCCCATCGCCCGCATGGCCGATAAGGTCGCCGGCGTGTTTGTGCCCGTGGTGTTTGCGATCTCGGCCGTGACCTTTGTGGCGTGGATGGCGCTGACCGGCAGCGTGAACGAGGCGCTCACCTCCGCCGTGGCCGTGCTGGTGATCAGCTGCCCGTGCGCGCTGGGCCTGGCCACGCCCGTCGCCATTATGGTTGGCACCGGCAAGGGCGCCGAGATGGGCATTCTGTTTAAGAGCGCCGAAGCGCTGGAGAATCTGCGCAACGTGGGCACCGTGGTGCTCGATAAGACCGGCACCGTCACCCGCGGCAAGCCGGCCGTGACCGACATTGTGGTTGCCGTGCGCGCCGACGGCTCGCCCGCCATGAGCGAAAAGTCGCTGCTCAAGCTGGCCGCCGCGTTGGAGCGCTCGAGCGAGCACCCGCTGGCCGAGGCGATTATGGCCGAGTGCGAGGCACGCGGAATTGTCGCGCGCATGGTCGAGGACTTTGCCGCCGTGCCCGGTCGTGGCGTAACGGCGCGCGAGGGGCAGAATGTCATCGCCGCCGGCAACGTACGCCTGATGAACGAGTTGGGCGTTACCGTGCCCGCGGGTCTTACCGAGCAATTTGCCGCCGAGGGCAAAACACCGCTGTTCTTTGCCAAGAACGGCGAGCTTGTCGGCACCATCGCCGTGGCTGACGAGGTCAAAGAGACGAGCGCCGGGGCCATCGCCGCGCTCCGCAAGCTCGGCGTCGACGTGCGCATGCTCACCGGCGACAACCGCGTGACGGCCGAGGCTATCGCCCGCCGCGTGGGACTCACCAGCGAACAGGTCATCGCCGACGTCCTCCCCGCCGACAAGGAGCGCCACGTGCGCGAACTGCAGG
>CAJMNP010000015.1 GCA_905214895.1 uncultured bacterium
GGGACTAGTATATTTGCTAAAACGTTTTATCATGGTGAAAAAACGTTTTACCATCCTGATTTGCCATATGGACAGGCAAAAGCAGACATTCACCTGCGGCATTGTCTGTCACAGGTACTCCACATTCAATCTGCATGAATTGATAAACGTGTTTAGTTGTGTTTAGTAAGCTCGAGCACGCTGTCCTTAACGATAAGCGCCGGCTCCAGAACGACCTCTTCGGCACGCCTGCCGCCCCTACCGGCAAGACGCTTGGACATGCAGCCAAAAGCATGCTCGGCGAGCACGCCGGGGTCCTGCTCGATCGCGGTCAACGCCGGCTCAAAGAGAACGTCGGCCGCCGAGTTGTCATAGCTCACCACCGAGATATCGCCCGGAATGCTCTTTCCCATCTCGTGCAAGCGCTTGAGCAGACCCAGCGCAATGTTGTCCGAGCTTGCGAACACGGCAGTGGCGTCAGTTGCGAGCACCGCCTCCGAGGCCTCGTAGGCACTCGGAATGTAATACTCACTCTCGAACTCCAAGCGCGCATCGATGGGCAGCCCCACCTCGCGCAGTGCGCGCTCATAGCCGGCAAGTCGTTTGCGACCCGTATTGGAGCGGCGCGCGTTAACCAGGCAGGCAATACGGCGGTGGCCCTGCTCGATCAGATAGCGGGTGGCCATATAGCCGCCCATCTCGTGGTCGAACATCACCTTGTCGCACTCAAGTCCCTCAATGGCACGGTCAACCATTACCGCCGGGATGGGCAGATGGCTGACTTCTTCGCGCAAAGCGCGGTCGTCCGAGAATTCGTCGCCCACGACCAAGAACACACCATCGACGCCGCGCGTCACCAGCTGGCGCAGGAGCTCTAGATCGTCCTCGGCGCTTCCACCCGAGCTGGTAATAAAGAGCGCGTAGCCGTCCTCGCGGCAGCGCTTTTCCAGACTGCCAGCAAGCGAGGCAAAAAATCGGCTCTCGATGTTGGGAACGATAAGGCCCAGCGTGCGCGACTCGCGCATGACCAGGCTGCGCGCGATCTGGTTGGGAACATAGTGGTTGCGCGCCGCGACCTCTTTGATGCGCTTGCGGTTTTCTTCCGAGATGCGACAAGGCCGGTTGTTGAGAACAAGCGAGACCGACGAGGGGGAAAGCCCCACCTCCTGGGCAATCTGCTTGAGAGTAACTTTGTTGCCCATCTCGCTCCTTCCGAGTATTCGCGCAATCTCTTGAAAGTATAGCGACCGTCCCTCTACCTCGATGATAAACACTTTACCAATCCGGTAGACGGCTGTTTTATCGCCGCGATTGGTGCAAAGCAACCTGACCCCTTTGCACCATGTGATGCATTGGGGTCAGGTTACTTTGCACCAAATCCATCCGGGTGGGGTATATTGCATTCGATTGATGAAAACGACCACCATAAGGCGGATATACGTATGCACGAGAATGACTTTTTTAACGAGGACCTGCTCTGCGCGCTCGCCGGAGTTGCCGGCGAGGACAACGTGCTCATGAGCGAGCCTATGCGCGAGCACACCACGTTTAAGATCGGCGGCCCGGCCGATGTCTTTGTCACGCCCGATACCGAGCAGGGCCTCGTCGCCACGCTTGACACCTGCTACCGCTGCGACCTGCCGCTCACCATCGTGGGCAACGGCTCCGACCTGCTCGTCGGCGACAAGGGTATCCGCGGCGTTGTTGTAGCGCTGGGCGAGGGCCTCTCTAGCATCACCGTCGACGGCACACATGTTACGGCAGCAGCCGGCGCGCTGCTCTCGGACGTAGCGGCAGCGGCAGCCGAGGCCGGTCTCACCGGCATGGAGCCCATCTCGGGCATTCCCGGATCGGTCGGCGGCGCCTGCTACATGAACGCCGGCGCCTACGGTGCCTGCATGGCCGATGTGTTGGGATCCGTGCGCGTCTACAAGCCCGCCCGCATGCTCGACGACGGCACCCGCGGCAGCGGCAGCATCATCGAGTTCGATGTCGACGAGCTCAACCTGGGTTATCGCAAGAGCCGCATCGCCGACGACGGCTTTACCGTGCTTTCGGCCACCTTCAATCTCGCCCCGGGCAACGCCGTGATGATTAAGGCCGACATGGACGACTACCGCCAGCGCCGCGAGGACAAGCAGCCGCTCGACATGCCGAGTGCTGGCTCCACTTTCAAGCGCCCCGAGGGTTACTTTGCCGGCAAACTCATCATGGATGCCGGCTTGCGAGGCCACGCCGTTGGCGGCGCGCAGGTGAGCGAGAAGCACTGCGGCTTCATCGTCAACGCCGACCACGCCACCGCCGCCGACGTCGACGAACTCATCCGCGACATCCAAGCAACCGTCAAGGACCAATTCGGAGTAGACCTACAACCCGAAGTCCACCGAATCGGCGAATTCCTCTAATAAAAAAGAAGGCCCCGAAAGGGGCCTTCACTTTCTTTATATCAGACAACCAGTCCGGTGAGTCGCGCTCAGGACCCGAGAGGGCCGGGACAGTCCGAGAGGTATAAGGTTGATCGCGAGTTCCGCACGAGCCGGAGAGCACTTAATGTGCTCTCCGTGCGAGCAGGACTGTCCGAGCAGGCGACCAAAGCCCCCGGAGCGCCCGGTCAACCTCGCAGTTAGGCATTCAGCTTAACGATCGGTGCAAAGCCCTTCATCAGCTTTTTGGTCTGGCCGGTCTTTTCGAATTGAACCTCAATCATGTCTCCCGCGACCGAGATCACGGTACCCGTGCCAAAGGTCTTGTGACTCACGGTATCGCCCGCGGCAAAGTCCTGCGATGCACTGGCGCGATCGACCTTGCGTTCCACCGTCGGCGACACCTTGGACGATGGCTTTTTGGCTCGCGGCGCACCCGAACCAAAGGTCGAGGCAACACGGCCGGCGTCGGGCGAGACCCCGCGATGACGCTCGGTCCCGTAGCTGCTGCCGCCAAAGAAATCGTCGAAGCTCGATCCACCACGCGAGGCGGAACCGCCCGTCGAGCGCGTATGAGAGCCAAACACCTTGCCGCCGTACATATCCGAGCCCATGCCCGAGCCAAAGGTGCCATGACGGTCGCCGCGCTTCTCCCAGCCCGTGCCCTCAAAACCGGCAGAACCGATACCGCTAAACTCGATGTCCTCAAACGGAATCTCGTTGAGGAAACGCGAGCGCGGGTTGGCAGAGGTCGAGCCGTAGGTGCGACGCGTAGCGGCATAGGTCAAGAACAGGCGCTTACGGGCGCGTGTGATAGCGACGTAGGCCAAGCGGCGCTCCTCCTCGAGCTTACCCGGGTCATCGCTGCCGCCAAAGTCGTGCACGTGCGGGAAGATGCCCTCCTCCATGCCGGCCACGAACACCGCCGGGAACTCCAGGCCCTTGGCGGAGTGGATGGTCATCATGGTAATGGCGTGCGTCTCGCCGGCCAGGGAATCCAAGTCGGAGCGCAGGGCCAGCCACTCCATGAGTGCCGGTAGCGCCTTACAGGTGAGCGGACCGTAGGTACGCTCGATCTCGTCGGCATGCACAGCGCCCGCCGGCAGCTCCGTCGGCGTGGCATACGCGTTGCCCGCGATGGCGGCGGCCAAGGCATCCTGCGGCGAGAGCGCCGGGACGGCTAGGCTATCGAGCGGATTGGAACCTGCGGCATCGCGCGCGCCGACGAGCGCCTCAAACGAGGATACCGGTGCAGACGGCCCCGGTTCGGGCGCGGGCGCGCTCACCACGACGGGCTCGGGCTCGGCGCCGGCAGGCACGTCGGCAACACCGGCTGCGCGCAGCTCTTCTAGGCTCTCGAGCGTACCCTCGATATCCTCGTGCGTCTCCTCAAATTCGGCAGCGACGCCCAGGAATTCCTGGATGTTCTCGGCGCGGCTCTCGGACTCCATGGTGCCCTCGGCGCGGAACGCCTGCAGCAGGCCCGTCTTGTCGACAATCATCTCGACGACGTCCTTGAGCTCGCCGTCCATGCGGCGGCCCTCGCGCACCAGCGCCACAAAACTCGACAGGCCGTTGCGCACCTTCGCGCTAAACATGCCCGTCTCGGCTGTTGCGATCTCGCAGGCCTGGAAGAACGAGCAACGGTTGCCGCGCGCAAGCTGCTCGATCTTTTGGATCGAGGTGGAGCCGATGCCGCGACGCGGCGTGTTGATGACGCGCTTGACGCTCATCTCGTCTGCCGGGTTCACGATCATCTTGAGGTAGGCCATGACGTCGCGGATCTCGGCACGGTCGAAGAATCGCGTGCCGCCCACAATCTTGTAGGGCACGCCCGCGCGCAGGAACATATCTTCGAGAATACGCGACTGGGCGTTGGTGCGATAGAACACAGCGATGTCGTCGTAGCTCGTGCCCTTGGAGTGCAGCTTTTCGATCTCGCCGGCAATCCAGCGGCCCTCGTCGCGCTCATCGCTTGCCTGGAAGGCCTGGATCTTCTCGCCGTCGCCCTCGGCCGTAAACAGGCGCTTGTCCTTGCGTTGCGAGTTGTGACGCACCACGGCGTTGGCGGCGCTCAGGATATGACCCGTGGAGCGGTAGTTCTGCTCCAGCTTGACGGTCTTGCAGTTTTTAAAGTCCTTCTCAAAGTCCAGGATGTTGGTGATGTCGGCGCCACGCCAGCTGTAAATGGACTGGTCATCGTCGCCTACGACCATGAGGTTTTGGTACTTGGCGGCCAGCAGGTTGGCGATCTCGTACTGGACGTGGTTGGTGTCCTGATACTCGTCGACGCTAATGTAGCGGAAGCGCTCCTGGTACTTGTCGAGCACCTCGGGGCGGGTGCGCAGCAGCTCGAGCGCGCGTACGAGCAGGTCGTCGAAGTCCATCGCGTTGGCGGCGCGCAGGCGGCGCTCCAGCTCCAAGTAGACCTGCGCGGCCTTTTTGTCGTTGGGGCTATCGGCGGACTTGAGCATATCCTCGGGACCGATCATGGCGTTTTTGGCCGAGCTGATCTTGCTGCGGATCATGTTGATGGGGAACTGCTTTTGCTCGATGCCGAGCGCCTGCATAATATCGCGCACCATGCGCTTTGAGTCGTCGTCATCGTAGATGGTGAACTGCCCGGTGTAGCCCAGCAGATCGGCGTCCTCGCGCAGCATACGCACGCACATGGCGTGGAACGTGCACACCCACATGCCGCGGGTGCCGCTGGGAATGAGCGCCGCCAGACGCTCGCGCATCTCTGCCGCGGCCTTGTTGGTAAACGTAATGGCAAGAACCTGCCAAGGCTTAACGCCCAGGTCGCCGAGCATATGTGCGATGCGGAAGGTCAAAACGCGGGTCTTGCCCGAGCCGGCGCCGGCGAGGACCAGCAACGGACCCTCGGTGGTGAGCACCGCCTCGCGCTGGGCGGGATTAAGGCTGTCGATGTCGACGAGCGGCTTGGCGGGCTTGGGTGCCGGCGCGGGAGCGTCGTAGATGTCGAGCGGGACGAGCTCGGGCTCCGGCGCAGCAGGGGCGGCATATGCATCGAGCGGCACGGGTTCCGGCACGGGCGGCACGGGTACCGCGGCGTTCTTTTCCCAGGGCAAAGGCTGGGTCATGGGCGACTCCTCATCTGACGGACGGCGCGCCTGCGGGCAGCGCCATAGTTTGAGCCGTACCAGTATACCGAGCCGCGCGGACACCGACGCAAATCACACCACGACTCCGTCCGCCACTGTCAGGCCTGCCCCAGCGGATTTGGTGTAATGGGGTCAGGTTAATCTGCACCACCGGAGGGATAGAATATCTACCGCTCCTACCCACCCCACATCGCAGGAGGGCCGTTGTGAAACACAAGGTGCTCTATTACATGGTCGACGGCTCGACCGAAGCTGGTCAAGCGGTGCTCGACACAATCGAAGGCGGCGACCAAATTGATCTGGTTGGCTGCGCGCACAAGCCCAATGTCTGCCCCACCGCCGAGCAGTTGGTCGGCTGCGAGGGCTTTGTCGGCGAGTTCGGTCCCATCGACGATGCGTGTGCCGACGACATGGCCGCCGTGGGGATACGCATCGTTTCGAATATGTCCATCGGCGTGAACCACGTTGCTGTCGACCGCTTGGCCTCACACGGCATCACCGTCACCAACTGCCCCGGATACTGCTCGGAAGACGTCGCTCAGCATACTATTGCCTTGATGCTTGACCTGATGAGACAGGTTACGTTTCTCAACTGCGACGTGCGGACTGGCGTTTGGAATCCACTGGGCGGGTATACCATGCACCGCACGCAGGGCCGCACGTTGGGGCTCGTCTTTTTTGGCAGCATCGCGCGTGCCGTGGTGCCTATCGCGCAGGCACTCGGCATGAAGGTGCTGGTGTGGGCGCCAACCAAGAGCGCAGAAGAGCTTGCCGCCGCCGGTTGTATCAAAGCGCAAACGCTCGACGAATTGCTTGGGGCCTCCGATATCGTCAGCCTTCATTGCCCGTTGATTCCGGAGACCGAAACGCTAATTGGCAAGCGCGAACTTGCGCGTATGAAACCAACGGCATTTTTGATTAACACGGCCCGGGGACCCATTGTGGACGAAAATGCCCTAGTCGCCGCGCTGGACGAGGGTATTGCCAGCAGTGGCACACGCGGCATTTGCGGCGCTGCGCTCGACGTGCTCGCCGACGAGACCGCGCCCAACCAGGCCTTGATCGCCCACCCGCGCTGCATCGTCACACCCCACTGCGCCTACAGCACGCAGGAGGCCTACAACACCGTCCGTCATATGTCGCTTCAGGCCGTAGTGGACAAGCTCATCTTTAACCGCAAGCCCCAGCACACCGTGGCCTGAATGCGGCAAAGGGACAGTCCCTTTACCGCATTCGGCATTATCCTCAAACCGCCACCAACATTTTTCGAGTTGTGCGGCCTTTTCCACTGGCTCCACGCAAGGGTTGCTGAAATAACTTGAGTGCCTTTGTCCTATTTTGGGAATATTCTCGCGAATTTACGCATATAACTCACAGTAGCAAACACTACTGTGAATGCTGATGGTACCAAGATGGCGTTTTTTGTCAGCTAGAGACCTCCGAGAGGCCGCACAACTCGATTTTTGTTGGCGACCAGGAAGGACAGTCGACTCATTCGCCCAGATCACCATCTCCCACTGCGATTGATGAAAAGGTTTCAGGCTATTCTGAACCAAGTTGGTGCAAAATTACCTGACCCCTTTTACCTAGCCCCTTGACAAAGAGGGCGGCATAGACCTTTTGGTCATGCCACCCCCTTTGAATGACAAGTTGTCGTCCTGACCGCCGCGCAGCGTCGACTAAGTTAGAGGCCGAGCATCGGCTCCAGGACAAAGAAGTACGCAAGCACTACGATGCCCAGGACAATGCGATACACGCCGAAGCACTTAAAGTCATGACGGCGGACGAAGCCCATAAGCCACTTGATGGCAATGAGCGACACCGCAAAGGCGACGACGCAACCCACGCCCAGGATGGCAATCTCGTTGGCGCCAAACGTGCCGCCCTTAATAAAGTACTTGACCAGCTTGAGCGCACTCGCGCCAAACATAACGGGAATGGCCAGGAAGAACGTGAACTTAGACGCCACCGAGCGCGTGCAGCCCAGCAGCAGGCCGCCGATGATGGTGGAGCCAGAGCGCGACGTACCCGGCACCAGCGAGAGCACCTGGAAGCAACCGATACCCAGTGCGGTCTTCCAGCTCAGGTCCTCGAGCGTAGCGATGGAACCAAAGTCCAGGTTATCGTCATCGTCGTCTGCAGCAGCAACCGCAGCGGGCGCGGCAAAGTGTGCGCCAGCGGGACGTCCACCCGACGCCGCGGCACGCGAACCAAACGAACCGGCAACGGCCATTTCCTCGCGCTTGCTCGCGCGCCAGTTCTCAATCACGATAAACAGCACACCGTACACAATGAGTGCCAGCGCCACGACGGGAGCATTATAGAAATGCTCCTCCATCCAGTCGTTAAGCGGCAGACCGATCGCCGCGGCGGGAATGCAGCCGAGCACAATCTTGCCCCACAACACCCAGGTGTCGCGACGACCCTCCTTGCCCTTGCTGGGTGAGAACGGATTGAGCTCATGGAAGAACAGGACGCAGACGGCCAAAATGGCGCCAAGCTGAATCACGACCAGGAACATATTCCAGAACGTCTCGCTCACGTTCATCTTGACGAACTCGTCCACCAAGATCATGTGACCGGTCGACGAAACAGGCAGCCATTCGGTGATGCCCTCGACCAGGCCCATAAAGGCAGATTTTAAAAGCTCGATGATATCCAAAGGGACCCCCTCGTTAGACACCCGCCGATATTGTTCTGCGGACGGTGCGGGCGATGTCCCATTATCAACCGTTGGCGGCGCGCCTGCGCCTACCCTTACCAAAAAACTCGCCCGTTCACAGAATTGCGAGCGGTCAAACCCAAATCCTTGGGTATAACTGCAACAAGATAAAGTGTCCGGCGGCCAACGCGCCCGCGCCCGCCCGATGCACGAGCCCCGCGCCCGTGCGATAGACCAAGGAGGAAACCATGAACGAGGGCTACACCAAGGTATTTGTTTCACTCGACGGTACTGAACAGCAGGATTTTGTGCTCGCACGCGCCATCAAGGTCGCCGCGAACAACGGCGCCAAGCTAATCATCGGCCACGTTATCGATTCCACGGCGCTCGAGAGCGCCGGTTCCTATCCGGTCGATCTGGTCAACGGCCTAGAGGAGGCATTTAAGAACTCCATCGCCAAGCAGCTCGAGGAGGCCAAGGCCAATCCCGACATTCCCGAGGTCGAGGTCATGATTCGCGCCGGCCGCATTCGCGAGACGCTCAAGGACGAGATGCTCGACGTGGTTAAGCCCGACCTGGTGCTCTGCGGCGCACGCGGCCTGTCCTCGATCAAGTATGCGCTCCTGGGCTCGATTTCGACGTTCCTGCTGCGCAATACCGATTGCGACATTCTGGTCGTGAAGTAGGTTCCTTCCCGCCGGCGCAAGGCCTGCGGGGTTATCACGCCGACGTCCTCGCCGCTTCGCGGCTGCGGGATGTCGGCTTTGATAACCCCTCCCGGCCTTGTGCCTTCGTCACCGTACTTCAGCGAGTTGGCTGATAGAAGATGGCGTGCCGCCCCGATTGGGGCGGCACGTTTTTGTTTGGGCGGACGTCTGCCACGTGCGTTACTCGAAATATTGGAACTTGTTGGTTGAGAAAGCGAACGTTACGACGAAGCCTTCGCCGGACTCGGATGCTGCGGTGACGTCGATGCCCATCTTGGAACACAGGCGCGCCACCAGATAGAGGCCGATGCCCGTTGCGCGCTTGGTGGCACGGCCGTTGTCACCGGTAAAGCCCTTCTCGAACACGCGGGGCAGATCTGCCGCGTTCACGCCACAGCCGTTATCGGCAACGGTGAGTTCGATGCGCTCACTCGCCAGGCCCTCGTCCAGCAACGCGCCCGAAAACACGATCTTCGCGCCGTCCTCGCGCGCGTATTTAATGCTGTTCTGAATGAGCTGACCCAAGATAAACTCGAGCCACTTCTCGTCGGTAAACACCTCAAAGTCGAGATTCTCGCACACCGGCGCCACGTGCGCCGCGATGAGCTCGCGCGCGTTGGCTTTAATCGCGCCCGTCACCAGGGCCTTGAGGTTCCAACGTCGAATCAGGTAATCGCGCTCCACAACTTCCGAGCGCGCATAGTAGAGCGCCTGGTCGATATAGCGCTCCACGCGGGCAAGCTCGCGACCGAGGTCATCAACACGCGACAGGTCATCTTCGCTGCCGTCCAGGTTTTCCAAAATCAGATGGGCTGCAGCCAGGGGCAGTTTGGCCTCGTGGACCCAGCTCTCGATATAGTCGCGATAGTCATCGGTCTGGCGCCGGCCTTCGGCAACCTCGTCGCAGGCGGCTTTGCCCACCCGGCGCAAGACCTCGTACTCGAGCTCGCCCTCGGCATAGGTCGGGCATTGCACCATCTCTTGCACCCACGCAGGGCTCTCCAGTTCCTCGGCCGCCCGCTCCAGCTGACGCAGAAAATGGCGGCGACGCGCATACTCGATCACGATGCCCAGCATGCCAAAGATAAAGGACACGCCGACCGCCACGACCACGATGGAAGCGGGTGCTCCGGCGACCGTCAGCACAAAGCAGCTCAGCAGCACGCCGCACGTCCACACAGCGACGGGAAGAAGCGCATCTTTAAAAAACTTGGCAAACGACATAATCGACACCTAGACTGAATAGCCCTGGCCGCGGTGCGTGGTCAGATACCCCTTAACGCCGATTTTTTCGAGCGTGGTGCGCAGACGGTTGATGTTGACGGTAAGCGTGTTGTCGTCCACGAAGGCATCGGAGTCCCACAGGTCCTGCATGATGGCCGAGCGCGAGACAATCTTGCCCGCGCGACTCAGAAGCAGCGAGAGGATACGCAGCTCGTTTTTGGTGAGCTCGGTGCTGTCGCCGGTTTGCGTGTTGGTGACCGCGGAGCGGGCGAGGTCGAGTTCCAGCCCCTTGTGGACGACCGTGCTGCGCTCGCCGGCAGCCGCGGTGCGTCGCAGCAGCGCGTTAATGCGCGCCACAAGCACGCGGGCGCTGTAGGGCTTGGGGACAAAGTCGTCCGCGCCGAGCGTCATGGCCATGACCTCGTCGATCTCGGTCGTGCGCGACGTGAGGACGATGATGGGGACCTCGGATTCGCGACGGACTTCGTGGCAGATGTGCTGACCGTCTTTGACGGGAAGCGTCAGGTCGAGCAGTACCAAGTCGGGCGCAGCGGCCAGGATGTCACGCGAGACGTGCTCGAACGACTCGCAGGCCTCCACCTCAAAACCGGCACGGGCCAGAATGTCGGCAAGCTCGCGACGAATGGGCTCGTCGTCCTCAACGATATAGATCAGCGCCATGGATTCCGCTCCCCTCTTGGTTGTCTTGTCCCATTATGACCGCGAAGCCGCAGGCACGCGCCCCACGCGGCACCAAGGTGACAGAACTGTTCGCGAACGAAAGCGTTTGGCTCGCCCCTCGCTCGCAACGGGCGCGGGGATCAAATGATTATTAAATCCCCGTCCCAGAAAAATCATCTTCGAAGTAGCTAAAAGAGCCCCGTCCCAGGTGAGCTAGGTGAGAAGCTGGGCCATGGCGTTGACGAATTTTTGCACTTGGAGGGTGGGCTCGAGCGGGTAGTGCAGGTAGACCGGCACCTCGCGGCCGCACAGGAACGGCACACCAACAAAAGCTGGGTGCACGCCCGACCACGCTCCGCAGGTGAGCACCGCGTCACCCTTTTCCTCCGCCTCGTTAAAGAGCGCAAAGTCAAAGCTATCCACATCGATCACATCCACGCCGCCGTCTGCCAAAAGATCGATACGCAGGCTGTCCATAGCGTCGTTGCCGTGGCGGAGCACGCGCAGACGCATGCCCTCCAAGTCGGCGACCGCAATGCGATTCTTGCGCGCCAGCGAGCTCGTGCGCGGCAGGTCGATATAAAACGGCACGTTGACAATGCGGAGCTTTTGGCAGGCGTCGCCCCAGCGCGGGGTCGAAAAACTCGACTGCACCACATCGACCTCGCGGCCCAAGCTGCGCATGACGGTCTCGCGCTCGTCATAGAGGTCGCTTACCGGCACGATCTCAAATCGCAGCGACGGTTCCAGATCGTGGATGCCCGACCACATCGACAGCGTCTGGCGCCCCGGGCACATCATCGACACGCCCAGACGCACGGCACCGCCATCGCCCGCCGCGCGTCGGGCGCGGCGCAGCGCGTCCTCGGACTGCCGCATAATCGAGCGCGCGTCGTCCACCAGCAGAGCGCCCGCCGGCGTCACCTTAACACCAGAATGCGAGCGCTCGAACAACGTGATGCCAAACTCGGCCTCGAATCCCGACACCTGTTTGACGAGTGCCGGGGTCGACACGCGCAGTTTTGCCGCCGCACGCGAGAAGCTTCCCAGCTCCGCGGCGGCCGATATGGCCTCAAGTCGTCGATCGTACACGTCAATCTCCCGTTTTAGCGCCCGTGGCCACATGGTGCCACAGGGGGTTGTTTTCGCAGGTCACGTGCTCAATTGAGCATAAACTGCATCGCGCAGTGTAAACCTAGGGTTAACGCCATTCTAACAAATATGCAATTCACCTGCGCAAATGCAAAGCATACGATAACCAGCGAAAACCACGTGGGTCGAGTAATGGGAGCGGCCCACAGGGAGGTACAAGAAGGGAAGTTCCTATGAGCAACTGGCTTAAGCTCGAGGGCGATGTCTGCGCTGTGACCGGCGCGCTCGGCGGCATGGGCGTCGAGATCTGCCGCGAGTTCGCCCGCAACGGCGCCAACGTTGTCCTGCTCGACCTGGACGAGGAGAAGGTCAAGGCCGCTGCCGCCGACCTTGCTGCCGAGTTTGGCATCCACGCCGAGGGTTACAAGATGAACGCCACCGACGAGGCCGAGGTTCAGGCCGCCGTCGACGCCACCATCGCCGACTTCGGCCGCGTCGACGTCCTCGTCAACACCGCCGGCATCCTGCGCTTCGCAGCCATGGAGGACCTGCCGCTGAGCGACTGGAACGAGGTCATCAACGTCAACCTCACCGGCTACTTCATCACCTCGCAG
>CAJMNP010000016.1 GCA_905214895.1 uncultured bacterium
CTACACTACAATCCGTTTGAGCAATAGATATATAGGTAGTACCGTGGGGGCGGATGCAGATGGTCGAGTGGATTGTTCGTCGTGCGCAGGGCGACCGTGCACGCGTGGGAACGTTGACGGGTATGGTGTGTATTCTCGCCAATGTGGCACTATGCGCTGCGAAGGGTGCAATTGGCGTGCTGTCGGGATCGGTTTCAATCGTGGCGGACGCTATGAACAACCTGTCTGATGCCAGCTCGAACATCGTGAGCGTGCTTGGCTTTAAGCTGGCGGGCAAGCCGGCAGACCCCGAGCATCCTTACGGCCATGGCCGCTACGAGTATCTCTCGGGTCTGGTCGTGGCGGCGCTCGTGCTGCTGATCGGCCTTGAGCTTATCAAGTCCTCGGTTGAGCGCGTCATCCACCCCGAACCTGTCGAGTTCTCGCTTGCCCTGGTGGCAGTCCTTGCGCTTTCGATGGTCGTAAAGCTTTGGATGGCGGCCCTCAACCAAAAACTCGGCGATCGCATTGAGTCCGAGACGCTGCATGCGACCGCGCAGGATTCCAAGAACGATGTTCTAGCCACGGGCGCCGTGTTGGCGTGCGCGATTGTTTCGCAGGTGACGCATATCAATCTAGATGCATGGGTCGGCCTTGCCGTTGGCGCCTATATTGGCTGGAGCGGCTTTGAACTCATCCAGGATACGGTGAGCCCGCTTTTGGGCCAGGCGCCCGATCCTAAGCTGGTCAAGCACATTCGAGACAAAATCATGAGCTACCCCGGCGTTTTGGGCGTTCACGATTTGATGGTTCACGACTACGGCCCAGGCAGAAAGTTCGCAAGTGCCCACGCCGAGATGGCGGCTGAGGCCAGCCTGCTGGAAAGTCACGACACGCTCGACAACATTGAACAGGCATTTAGGAACGAAGACGGCATGATTGTCACGCTCCATTACGACCCCATCGTGACCGACGATCCAAAGGTGGCGAGCATGCGTCTGCGCGTCAACGCTATGGCTCAAGAGATTGATAGCCGCCTCTCGATCCACGACCTACGCTGTGTTCCGGGCCCCACGCACACCAACGTGATCTTTGACTGCGTGCGTCCCTCGGATCTGCAGATGAGTGCCGAAGACTTAAAGCACGCGCTGGCACAACGGGTCGAATCGGAATATCCCAAGTCGATTGCCAAGATCACGATCGACGAAGACTACGTAGGGCATACTCACGAGTAAGGCTGTGCCGGCAAAGCAGGTTATGCAGAAGGGGAGAGCATGAAGAAGCTGTATCTACTCCGCCACGGTCAGACGGAGTTCAACGTCAAAAAGCTGGTCCAGGGCCGCTGCGATTCTCCGTTGACCGATCTGGGCCGCAAGCAAGCGGGAATGGCTGCCGCATGGCTCAAAGCCCACGGCGTCGTCCCCGACAAAGTGGTCTCTTCGCCCTTAGGCCGAGCCATGGACACGGCAAGTCTCGTCGCAACCGAACTCCTCGGCCGGGATGCAGCAGTCGAGCCCTGCGAAGGCATCATCGAGCGCAGCTACGGCACCTTCGAAGAAGGCCCCCACGACGCCCTGCCCACCGACGTCTGGGATCCGGGCGAGGATTTGGTCCCCTTCGGAGGAGAAGGAAGCCGCGCGCTGCAAGAACGCATGGTAGGCACCCTCACCCATCTCATGGGCGCCGAGAGCATCGAAACCCTCCTAGCAGTAAGCCACGGCAGCGCCAGCCGCCAATTTATCAAGGCCGCGGCCCCAGAGGGCCTCGAGCTCCCAGCAAAACTACCCAACTGCGCCATTATGATCTTCGATTTTGAAGAGTCCAAGCCGCAGGCAGAAGGCGAACCGCCCCAATGCAAGTTCACCCTCCAGCAAATAGTTGATCCCCAACAAAGTAATTAGCTGAACGAGCAGAGTTAAGCAGACATCAACGTGTCGTCTCCCGAGCACGGCGGAGGGTCGGAGAAATATATTAAGGTCATCGTGAGTTCCGCACGCAAAGGAGAGCACTTAATGTGCTCTCCGTCTTGCGCAGGACTGTAGAGCAGGGACCTTAATATATTTCTCCGACCCTCCGCCGTGCTCGGGAGCCATCCACGCACTTTACCTGCGTAAACAATGTGAGTGAAATATGAATCTCGATGGATACGCCCGCAGCCGTGTATACTAAACAGCTGTGTGTAACCAGGGGAGTATTCTGGCTGGACAAAATGCCTGCTTAATAGGGTTGTCAGGTAGTCCGGGCGAAATACAAGACTGGGGAGCACGTCGTGTAAGTAGTGGTCCTCTAGGGGCGTACGCTCGGTGGTGTACGCATTGTCCCAAGACCACGCGAGAGTTGGGATCATATCTTGATCAGCATGATTCTCGGCCGCAAGATTGGCATGACCCAGGTTTGGGACGAGGACGATAACGTCGTTCCCGTCACGGTCATCCAGGCTGGCCCCTGCGCTGTCTCGCAGGTTAAAACTCAGGCAACCGACGGCTATGACGCCGTCCAGATCGGTTTCGGCGACATCAAGGCCAAGAACGTGAACAAGCCCATGGCTGGTCACTTCGCCAAGGCTGGCGTCGAGCCTGTCCGCTTCCTTCGTGAGGTCCGCGTCGAGAACGGCGAGGAGCACAAGGTCGGCGAGGTCGTCACCGTCGCTGATTTCGCTGATGTCGAGAAGGTCGACGTCATCGGTACCTCCAAGGGTAAGGGCTTCCAGGGTCGCATCAAGCGCTGGGGTCAGCGCCGCGGTCCTATGACGCATGGTTCTCACTTCCAGCGTCACCCCGGTTCTATCGGTCAGTGCGCCTATCCTGCGCGCGTCCTCAAGGGCGTCAAGATGGCCGGTCACATGGGTAACGAGCGCGTTACCGTCAAGAACCTTTCCGTTGTCCGCATCGATGCCGAGCAGAACCTCATCTTGGTCAAGGGCGCTGTCCCGGGTGCCAAGAATGGTCTCGTCGCCATCCGTATGGCCTAAGGGCCCAGCCCATTTAGCCCAGCGTCATACCAAGGAGAACACTTAAATGGCAAAGTTTGAAGTAAAGAACAGCGAGGGCAAGAAGGTCGCCGAGGCCGAGCTCGCCGCTGAGGTGTACGGCATCGAGCCGAACATCCACGTTATGCACCACATCGTCAAGTGCCAGATGGCCTCTTGGCGTCAGGGCACCCAGTCTACTAAGGGTCGCTCTGAGGTTTCCGGTGGCGGCAAGAAGCCTTGGCGTCAGAAGGGCACCGGCCGTGCCCGCCAGGGTTCCATCCGTGCTGCCCAGTGGCGTCACGGTGGCGTCGTCTTCGCCCCCAAGCCCCGTTCCTACGCTAAGCGTATGAACAACAAGGAGGTCAAGCTGGCTATGCGCTCCGCGCTGTCCGCCAAGCTGGCCGATGGCGAGCTCGTGCTCGTCGACGACTACGGCTTCGAGAAGCCTTCCACCAAGGCTGCCGTCGCCATGCTCAAGGCTCTCGGCCTTGAGGGCAAGCGTCTGACCATCATCGTTCGCGATGAGGACGTCAACGCCTACCTGTCGTTCCGCAACATTCCCAAGACGTTCATCATCACCGCTGACGAGGCCAACACCTACGATCTCGTCAACAACAACGCTGTGCTGATGCCCGCCGACATCGCCGCTCACTTCGGGGAGGTGCTTGCATAAATGACCGCCCACGAGATCATCATCCGTCCGATCGTGTCCGAGCGTTCCTTCTCCGGCATGGAGCAGAACAAGTACACGTTCGAGGTCGCCAAGGATGCTAACAAGTATCAGATCAAGGACGCTGTCGAGGAGATCTTCGGCGTCAAGGTCGTTCGCGTGAACACCTTGACGGTCAAGCCCAAGACCAAGCGCGTGCGCTATGTCGCCGGCAAGACCCGTTCTTGGAAGAAGGCCATCGTCACGCTGGCCGAGGGCGACACCATCGAGGTCTTTGGCAACCAGGCCTAAGACTCGCTGCTGTTGAGTGAGCTCATGCCTCCCAAATAGGGGAGGCGAGAGCTCAAGGTTTCGGGCGTATAAAATGGACACGCCCGGAACCGTGTATACGTCCGGTGTCATCGCACCCGAGGCAGAACCTCGAATCCCTGTCTGCGATGGCTAACGGATTCCTATTGAAAGGGATTGTAATGGCTGTAAAGCACCTTAAGCCGACCTCCGCTGGTAGGCGTTGGCAGACGATCTCCGATTTCTCTGAGATCACCTGCACCAAGCCCGAGAAGTCTCTTCTCGAGCCCCTGCCCAAGAAGGCCGGTCGTAACAACAACGGCCGCATCACCACCCGCCACCAGGGCGGCGGCGTGAAGCGTCGTTACCGCGTGATCGACTTCAAGCGCAACAAGGACGGCGTGCCCGCCAAGGTTGCCACGATCGAGTACGATCCGAACCGTTCCGCTCGCATCGCTCTGCTGCACTACGCTGACGGTGAGAAGCGCTACATCTTGGCCCCCAAGGGCCTCGAGGTCGGTCAGACCATCATGTCCGGTTCTGACGCCGACATCAAGCCGGGCAACGCTCTGCCCCTCGCCGACATCCCCGTCGGTACGCTCATCCACGCCGTCGAGTTCCAGCCGGGCAAGGGCGCTGCTATCGCCCGTTCCGCCGGCAACTCCTGCCAGCTGATGGGTAAGGAGGGCAAGTACGCTATCGTCCGTATGCCTTCCTCCGAGATGCGCCGCATCCTCGTTACCTGCCGCGCCACCGTCGGTGAGGTCGGCAACGCCGATCACTCCAACATCGTCATCGGCAAGGCCGGCCGTAAGCGTCACATGAACGTGCGCCCGACCGTCCGCGGTACCGTCATGAACCCTGTCGACCACCCGCACGGCGGTGGCGAGGGCAAGAACCACACCTCTGGTCGTCCCTCTGTTACCCCCTGGGGTAAGCCGACGAAGGGCCTTCGTACGCGCAAGAAGAAGAAGGTCTCGAACCAGCACATCATTCGTCGCCGTAAGAAGTAATTTCGGATACCGAGTTTTAGGAGAAAGCACTTATGAGCAGAAGTCTCAAAAAGGGCCCGTTCGTGGAGACTCGCCTTCTCTCGCGTATCACCGCGATGAACGAGGCTGGCAAGAAGGACGTCGTGAAGACCTGGTCCCGCGCGTCCACCATCTTCCCCGAGATGGTTGGTCACACCATCGCCGTCCACGACGGCCGCAAGCATGTGCCCGTGTATGTTACCGAGTCCATGGTTGGTCACAAGCTCGGCGAGTTCGCGCCGACTCGTACGTTCCGTGGCCACAAGGCCAAATAGGGGGTTAACCGTAAATGGCAACTAAGTCTATTGAAACTGAGGCCACCGAGGTTCGCGCCGTCGCTAAGTACGTGCGTGTTTCCCCCAGCAAGGCCCGCCTGGTGGTCGATTTGATCCGCCGCAAGCCTGTCGCTCAGGCCTTCGACATCCTCCACTTCTGCGACCGCGCCGTCGCCGTGGATGTCGAGAAGGTTCTCCGTTCCGCCGTTGCGAACGCCGAGAACAACAACGGTCTGCGTGCCGACAACCTGGTTGTCGCCGCTGCCTATGTTGACGAGGGTCCGACGCTTAAGCGCATCCGTCCCCGCGCCAAGGGTTCCGCTTCTCGCATTCTGAAGCGTACTTCCCACATCACCGTCGTCGTTGCTCCTCGAAAGGAGGCGTAAAGCTGTATGGGTCAGAAAGTCTACCCCACCGGCTTCCGTCTTGGCATCACCGAGAACTGGCGCTCCCGCTGGTTCGCAGAGAAGGATTACGCTAAGACCCTCGGTAACGATCTCGAGATCCGCAAGTACCTCGAGAAGCGTCTTTCCCGCGCAGCTGTCTCCCGCGTCGAGATCGAGCGCGCTGGCGACAAGGTGAAGGTCATCATCCTCACCGCTCGCCCCGGCGTTGTCATCGGTAAGAAGGGTGCCGAGATCGATACCCTCCGCACCGAGCTCGAGAAGGTCGCTGGCGTCTCCAAGGGCCAGCTCTCCGTCGACGTTGTCGAGATCAAGCGCCCCGAGCTCGACGCCAACCTCGTTGCTCAGTCTATCGCCGAGCAGCTTGAGGGCCGCGTTGCCTTCCGTCGCGCTATGCGCAAGGCTGTCCAGTCTGCCCGCAAGGCCGGCGCTAAGGGCATCCGTATCCAGTGCTCCGGTCGTCTCGGCGGTGCCGAGATGGGCCGTCGTGAGTGGTACCGCGAGGGTCGCGTGCCTCTGCACACCCTCCGTGCCAAGATCGACTACGGCACGGCTGTCGCCAGCACCACCATGGGCGCTTGCGGCGTGAAGGTCTGGATCTACCTGGGCGAGAAGCTCCCGGGCCAGCCTGTTCCCAACCCTGCACTCGAGGGCTCTTCCCGTCCTCGTCGTCGTAACTCCGAGAGGAGGGGTCAGTAGTGCTTGCCCCTAAGCGTATTCTTCACCGCAAGGTGCAGCGTGGCTCCATGAAGGGCCAGGCCAAGGGTAATACCGAGCTGCATTTCGGCGAGTTTGGTATCCAGGCTCTCGAGGCCCATTGGATCACCAACCGTCAGATCGAGGCCGCTCGTATTGCCATGACCCGCTACATGAAGCGTGGCGGTCGTGTCTACATCACGATCTTCCCCGATAAGCCCATCACCAAGAAGCCTGCCGAGACTCGCATGGGTTCTGGTAAGGGTAATCCCGAGGAGTGGGTGGCCGTCGTCAAGCCCGGCCGCATCATGTTCGAGGTCAAGGGCGTGCCCGAGGAGGTCGCTCGCGAGGCTCTGCGTCTTGCACAGCACAAGCTTCCCATCAAGACCAAGATTGTTGCTGCCAAGAACGCTGAGCAGCGCATCGAGAAGGAGATGGCTGAGGAGGCCGCTCTCGAGGCCAAGTGGGCTGCTGAGGACGCCGCCGCCGCCAAGGAGGAGAACTAATGAAGCCCGCAGAGATTCGTGAGCTCTCGGACGCTCAGCTCGTTGAGAAGCTGAAGGAAATGCGCGCCGAGCTCTTTAACCTTCGTTTCCAGATGGCCACCAGCCAGCTGGACAACACCGCTCGCGTCAACACCGTGAAGAAGGACATCGCTCGCGTCCTCACGGAGCAGCGCGCCCGCGAGATCGCAGCGGAGAAGTCCGCTGTCGCCGAGTAGGACCTAAGGAGAGAACATGACTGATTCGCGTAACTCGCGTAAGGTCCGTACGGGTGTCGTTACCTCCGTCTCCGGTGCCAAGACCATTGTTGTCACCATCACCGAGCGCAAGCGTCACCCCAAGTACGGCAAGATGATGACCAGCTCCAAGAAGCTGCACGCTCACGACGAGGAGTGCACGGCTGGCGTGGGCGATACCGTCCGCGTTATGGAGACCCGTCCTATGTCCAAGATGAAGCGTTGGCGCCTCATCGAGGTCGTCGAGCGCGCTAAATAAGCAGTCGCTCTTACGACTTGTACGTTTCCGAAGATGTGCGTATGCCTGGCTTGCATACCACGGGCCGTATAAAGGCTGCGCACCTCTCTTCGGTTCTTAGTTCGGAGGAACATCTACCATGATTCAGATGCAAACCATGCTGAACGTCGCCGACAACTCCGGCGCTCGCAAGATTCGCTGCATCAAGGTGCTTGGCGGTTCCAAGCGTCGTTATGCAGGCATCGGCGATGTGTTCATCGGTGCTGTCCAGGAGGCTACCCCTGGCGCCAACGTCAAGAAGAAGGACGTTGTCCGTTGCGTCGTCGTTCGCACCGTTAAGGAGATCCGCCGCAAGGATGGCTCCTACATTCGCTTTGATGAGAACGCCTGCGTTGTCATCAACAACGATGGTTCGCCCGTCGGCACCCGTATCTTCGGGCCCGTCGCTCGCGAGCTTCGTGACAAGAAGTACATGAAGATCGTCTCGCTCGCTCCCGAGACCCTGTAGTTAGGGGAGATATATGTATATCAAGAAGGGCGATAAGGTCCAGGTTCTCTCTGGTAAGGATCGCGGCAAGCAGGGCGTTGTCCTGCGTGCTCTCCCCGCCGAGAACAAGGTCGTTGTCGAGGGCGTTTCGGTCGTCAAGAAGGCCGTCAAGCCCAACGCTGCCAACCAGCAGGGCGGCATCGTTTCGCAGGAGGCTCCCATCGACGCCTCCAACGTCAATCTCGTTTGCCCCGAGTGCGGTAAGGTTACCCGCGTCGGTCACGAGAAGGACGGCAAGAACAAGCTGCGCGTCTGCAAGAAGTGCGGCCACAAGTTCTAAGCTGCCCGCAACATCAAGTTGCTAGCAAAGGCCCGGATGCCATGGCACCCGGGCCTTTTTCTATCCCCACTCGATGGCTTCGGTTCTGCCGTCCTGTCATTCCGGTTGCATCCAGTTTTCGGTGCCGTCTCGAATCGAGTGCCTCCAGGTGACACCCTGTCGCGTTTCGTCGGCTTCGGGGACAAAAGTCGGGACAACTCCAAAAACTATTTTCGAACTCAGGGCTTTGAGTTTTTGTTTTTGTCCCAAAGGGCGCGGCGGGATGCCTTTGGAGGCTCGATAGCGCCGAAAACGCCCGTTTTGAAACTTAAATGCCTTTTCGCGTGCAAGCCGCCAGCTGCAATAGGAAGTGAATCAACGCAGGTGGCTTTCAAGCAGTTTGCAAAACTGCAGGTCGCAGGTCTTCATTGCCAGTAGGAGAAATGAGTAGTCTCAGGTGGCTTGCCCATGAGTTGACGAACGGGATTTGAGATTACGCTGACGTCCGGAAACGCTTCGAGCACGGCGTTACGTTTTTGGGGTTTGGGCGTAGCCCCTGCACCCGCGAGCGCGGGCCTTAAGCCCGCCGAGAGGGTGACGCGTCGAAAACGAAGGGGAAAGAGAGAAGGGGCCGTCCCTATCATTCAGGTTGCGACCGAAGAAGACAAGGAGACCCCCTGAGCCTGAATGATGCCCCACAGACCGCGTCCGACCGAGCTCAAGCCGAGCTTTTCCTGACGTCCGCCTTCGCGAAGATGATGGCTGGATTGGCTATGGATTGGCAACACTTATTTGGACGATTCCGGGAGGGACGGCCCCGCCTCCCTGAACTCGACCGGCGACATGTAGCCCAGCGTCGAGTGGATCCTGAAGTTGTTGTACCAGTGCACGTAATCCAAGAGCTTGGCTCGGAGCTCGCGCGTCCCTCCTCGGTCCTTCGGAGTGGCCGACGATCTCCCCGTTGCAGAGGTCGACGAGCAGGCAGACGTAGTTCCACGACGCCCCGACGCGCACGCAGACCAAGTCGCTGCATATATGGGTGCACGGCGCCCTGCCGCCGAAGCCGCGCGCGACGACGTTCGACACGTCGGCCTCGTTGACCGCCCCGGGGTGCACCTTGAACCTCTTCCTGCCGTATGCGCCGGCCAGGCCGTTCTCCCTCATGATGCGGCAGACGCGGCGCCGGCTGACGGTAACGCCCGACCTCCCGGGCGACGCCTTGATCTTGCGCGATCCGTTCCGGCCCTTGCTGGCGGCGTGCGCCGCCGCGGCCGCCGTCGCCCCCGACATTAAGGTCCTCAAGGGCCGCGTCGTCTCCGGCGACCAGTTCGTCTCGCCCGCGGAACAGAAGGAGCGAATCCTCGCGACCTTCGGCGACCTGTGCTGCGAGATGGAGGGCTGCACCATCGCGCAGGCCGCTTATCTCAACGGCGTGCCCCTCGTCGTCGTGCGCGCCATCAGCGACAAGCCCTGCGCCGAGGGCCGGGTCGTGACTACAACACTTTCGAGAAGAAGGCCGCCTGCGACTGCGCCCGCATCGCCGCGCGCATGGTTAAGCTTTAGGCCCTGCGCGCCGGGGCCCTTCTTTATGTTGGGACCCCGGCGCGCCGGGCCCTTTCCAAAGCGAAGTGTCGAGCCGAAGTGTTGAGCGTCGGCCCTGAATGTTCAATGGCCGTTGTTTTCTGCCCCTCAAGTGGTGGACTTTTCCTCGGAGCTGTTGATTCCCCCACGCGCCCCCTTCCGTTCTCTGTTCTCCCCTTATACTCCTTGTACGAGGAGGTAAGAAGTCATGGACAAGACCACACAGGACAGCTTGGCAAAGAAACCCGTCGACATGAGGGACAGGATTCTCGAGCATCTCGAGGCCCTCACCTCTGCCGTCTCGCTCGACGACCTTGCCCGTCTGTCCACCTCCGACATCGCCGAGACGCTCATCATCTCCAGGAGCCTGGCGAGCCAGTACCTCAACGACCTTGTTCGCGCCGGTCTTGTGGTTAAGGTGGCGGGCAGGCCTGTCCGTTATTTTCATCGCCGCGCGTTCCAGAAGCGTTTTCAGGTAAAGCTCTCTGCAAGCGAGTACGCCTCGCTCGCCGACCTCATCCAGGCGACGGGAATCGCCGATCACCGCGACTTCGCGCGTGCCGTGGGCTTCGACATGAGCCTCAGCTCCGTTGTCGAGCAGTGCAAGGCTGCGGTTCAGTACCCTCCGTTTGGCCTGCCCATCCTCTTGAGCGGCGGCGTGGGTGTCGGTAAGTCTTTCCTTTCTCGCCTTGTGTACGAGTACGGCAAGAACCAGGGCTTGCTGTCCCGCGACTCCTCCTATGTGCGCATCGACTGCGCCGGGGTCCCGGACGCCGCCTCGTTCAACGGGCTTCTTGACGAGTCGATCGCGAAAGCGCGCGGGGGTGTGGTCTTTGTCAACGGCATCGAGGCACTCTCTCCCTCTGCGATGGAGCACTGCCTTGCGACGGCCCTCGGGCTCGATGCCTCCCAGGATGCGCCGCGCGCTCGCCTCGTTCTTTCGACGACGCTTTCCGCCGATGACCTGAAGGTTTCCTCGGCCTACAGCAAAATGCCCATCTGTGCCCGCGTCCCCTCACTCAAGGAGCGGACCCCCGAGGAGCGCGAGGATCTCATCTTGAGCTTCCTGCGCAGCGAGGGGTGCCGAATCGGTTCTGATGTGAAGATCAGCCGCGGCGCATACCGTTGCCTCGTGAACGCGGACTTTTCCGATAACATCGCCGGCTTGCGCGCCTGCGTGACGAACTGCTGTGCCAAAGCGTTCCTCAATCGCGAGGGCGACTACGTCGTCGTTCGCCCGTATCTTCTTCCCAGCGGGCTCCTCTCCTCCGCGCAGATCGATCAACAGCCCGACGATGGCGTTCTGATCGACGCGTCTCTGGATGCCGCCGAGAGCACAGGGCCGGTCGAGCAGGCGCTCGATGCCCTGTGCTCCCTCGATGAGCGATTCTGCGCCGGGGAGCTCTCTGTCTCCGAGCTTGTCTCGCAAGCTGTCTCCGCTGTGCGCGGCGTTGAGGATCACTTGATCTTCGACCACGGCGTCGCCTCCTCGAGGTCGCGCGCCTTCGAGCGCGTCGTGGGCGCGGTCCTTGCCGACGCAGGCTCTTCTTATGGCATCGAGCTTTCGAGGAAGGTCGCTTTTCTACTGGCCCAGGAGATTTGCCTGCAGTTGTGGCCGGGTATCGGCCTGGCTAAGCGAAAGTCTGCCTGTGCGGAGCAAATCTCCCATCTCCTCGGTGCCGTGACCTCCGAATTGCCGTTTGCCTCGAGTGTCTCCGATCAGGTCGCCGCAGACGTGGAAGGGGCGCTGGGAATCTCGCTCGATCACTTCACGAAGACGCTTCTGACGCTGTGCGTCGCATCGGAGTCTCGCGATGCGAAGGCCCTTCGGACGCTCTGCGTCATCTTGTCCCACGGCTACTCAACGGCGACGAGCATCGCCGACGCGGCGAACCGTATGCTCGGCATGCATGTGTACGAGGCTGTCGACATGCCCTACGACCAGCAGCTGAAGGACATCGTCGGTCCGCTCCAGCGCCTCGTCGACCGCCATTCCTACTGCACCGGGGTCGTGTTCCTCGTCGACATGGGCTCCTTGGAGGAGGCCTATAAGGCCCTCGAGAACGTTACCGACTCCACTATCGGCGTGGTGAACAACGTCTCTACCGGTCTTGCGCTCGAGATCGGGGTCGGGCTGCTCGGCGGCAAGTCCATCGCCGAGGTTCTTGGCGATGCGACCGCCGCGTGCGTGACGCACTGCAAGGTGATCGAGCGCGTCAACCGTGAGGACGCCATCGTCTTCTGCTCCGAGTCCGGGGTCGACGCCGCGGAGAGGATACGCCAGCTCGTCTCGCAGAGCCTCCCGCGCACCATAGGCGCGCGCCTGCTCACGAGGCCCTTCAAGCAGCTCGTCGCGAACGGGTCGAACGACGCCGTTTTCTCCGAGCACCGCGTCTGCGCCGTCATCGGCACGGGAGACCCCGGGGTCGCCTCCGTCCCCTTCGTCGCCCTCGAGGATGTTAGCGTCAATCTATTTTTCACCAGTTTCGCTAAACAGGCGCGCCGTTCGCGC
>CAJMNP010000017.1 GCA_905214895.1 uncultured bacterium
CCACGCACTCTGTCCACAGCGCAATCGCAACAGGTCCGCTGCTCCTGCTCCTCTTTTTTCTGATCGGCTGCCTGGCACCAGGGGCCGCACTCGCCGTCGACGGGAGTGACCCCCTTAATTTCCGCACCATAAGCGACGGTTGCGGCCCCTTCGGTGTCGGTAAATACGAGGCACAGGACACTTCGATTTCGTACTGCATGAATCAAGACTGCCCCGGCCCCAGCAAGCCGGGAGGGCCATGGCGTACATACAACCAGGGCTGGACATGGCTCGATGACGAATTTGCCGCCATCGTCTGTCACGGATATCCTTCCAGTACCTCCTTTGGCGGCCACAATCTGTCGCCCGATCTCGCCCGTGCCGCCACCCAGATTGCCGTGTGGATGCTCAACGGAACCACGCGCCCCGACGGCACCTATTCGTATACAAACAGCAAGGGAGTTGCCAGGAGCGGTAGGTTTTACGAAAACGCCGAGGCCGTAGCGGCTGCACGTTGGCTCTACGAGAGCGCTAAGTCCGGATCCATTAAGGCGGCCCCACATCGAGCCAGGCGTTATCACGGCCCGGTCTCGGGCGAGGGTCGACACCAGGACATGCTCTATGTTCTGCCCGCCGTCTCCGTATCTTTCCAAAAACAATCGTCGCAGGCTGGCATCACCGCCGGTAACGACACCTACAGACTCGGTGGCGCAACCTTCGATATCTTTGAAAGTGCGGGCGATGCACGTGTCGGCACTATCCAGACGGACGAAAACGGGCGTGCACAAGCAACACTTTTGCCCAATACGGCATATTACCTGGTCGAAACCAAAGCCCCGGCAGGCTATATCCCTCGAGGCGACCGAATAGCCTTCACCACACAAAACAGCGGCGAACATGTCACTATCAACGAGCAGCCCGGCACCATCACCTTGCGTATTGCAAAAATCGATGCCGCCACGGATGCCGGCGCCCAAGTTGGGGCGTCGCTTGCGGGCGCTGAATTCACCTGCGTTTCGCAATCCACTCCCGGCTGGACTCGCACCCTTACGACCGACGAAAACGGACGGGCGATCCTCAATGACGTTCCACTGGGCACCTTTACCATCTATGAATCGAAAGCACCCGAGGGCTACCTGATTTCAAACGACTGTTGGAGCTACACCGTCGGTGCCGAACAGCTCGGAGATACGGGCATCGTTGAGCTCGAAAGCCGTATTCCCAACACCCCCATCGCCTTTGACCTCGAAATCTCGAAGTTTAAGGACCATGGCGATAACGATGAGTCCGGCCTTGAGCAGCCGGCGGGAGGCGTCGTTTTTGAGGTTGTCAGCAATAGCTCCCAACAAGTCGTCGGCACGTTGACCACAAACGTTTACGGCTTTGCCTCCACCAAAGACCAGCCCGAAGCGTGGTTTGGAGCAGGCAAGCGACCCGCCGGCGCTCACGGTGCCATTCCCTACGACCGCGCGGGCTACACCGTTCGCGAGGTCGCAGGAACGGTCCCTGAAGGATTTAAGCAAGCAGGGGAATGGACCATCACAGCAGAGCAGACCGCAGACGGCGCCGAGCTTCAGTACATCATTGACAACCACGCCCTATCGACACACCTTCAAATCGTAAAGCGCGATGCTCAGACCGGCGGCACCGTACCACTTGCCGGCTTTACGTTCCAGCTGCTCGATAGCCACCACGAGCCCGTCTCGCAAACATGTTGGTATCCGGCCCACAATGTAATGAATACCTTCACAACCGATACAACCGGCGCCGTCACGCTGCCCGAATCACTTAACCCCGGAACATACTACGTGCACGAAGCATCGGCCAAGGAACCGTATCTGCGCGGAGAAGACCTGGAGATAACGATTCCCGCCGACAGAAATCTGACACCGGTCGCCGTCGCCTCGTTCTATGACGACGCCGCAACCGGAAGCATCGAAATCATTAAGACGGGTGCCGTAGATGGGCACGCCCTCGCTGGAGCCACGTTTGACATCCGCGCTGGCGGCGACATCGTGCGAGCCGACGACAGCATCGTCGCCCTGGATGGCGAAACCGTCGCCACCGTTACAACCGACGAACAGGGGCATGCACGAGTCAACCACCTTTCGCTGGGATGCGGTACCGCCACCTACGAGGTCGTCGAGACGCAAGCGCCCAAAGGTTATCTGCTCGACCCGACCCCACATACCGTGAAGTTGTCGTACGCTGACCAGCAAACGCCCGTGATCGAAATGCACCTTGACGTTTCCAACGACTACACCAAGATCGATGTCTCCAAAGTCGACGCGTGCGGAGGCCAGGAAGTGACAGGCGCCGAGCTTGTCCTCTGCGACTCCAATGGCAACGAAATCGATTCTTGGACTTCATCCGGCAAACCGCATCACATTGAGCACCTTTCACCCGGCACCTACACCCTGCGCGAAACGATGTCTCCGCGTATCTACGACCTTGCCGAAGAGATAACGTTTGAAGTAAAGGCCACGGGAGAAGTTCAAACCATGGCAATGAAGGATACCCCCATCGAGATCAGGGGAAGCGTCGATAAGCGCCAAGAGATCGCACAGCCAGTCGTAAGCAAACTCGTTGCCAACGGCGACGGTAAAAACCGAGCCAAAGCACGGGCCAATACGCAAGGCACCTTCTGCTATACCATAGACGCCAAAAATGAGTCGAGCACCTGGGTCGACGAGTTGACCATCACCGACGACCTCGAGTGCGCCAAAGATGGCGCAGCGAAACTTGTTGCCGTTGAAACCCCTATTGCGGTCGGCGATCTAAACGGGCTGTGCAACGTGTGGTATCGAACGTCCCCGGCAGGAACAAGCGACACGGGCAAGCAGGTCAATGCAACGCTTGACGACGGGCACAGCAATCCTTGGCTCGAAACGGAAGAGGTTACAAAGCTGCTGGGCGACGATGCGCGTCTCGTCGATTACGACGGGTGGCACCTATGGAAAGCAGATATCCCGACGGACAAGTCCGTCACGCTCGATACGAAAGAGATTGATCTTGCAGACAACGCCGTCATCACGGGCATCCGTTTTGAATACGGTGCGGCAGCCGCCGACTTTACAACCAGAAGCGAGGCGGGCTCTTGGACCCGAGATGACCTTAAAGACGAACACGACGATCTTGACGATGCCAAGGCGGCCCTTAACTCGGATGCCCGAGGCGCAGTCGTGCATATGCAGGCAACGTCGTCCTATACGCCCCAAACCGCACTTGCCAACAGCGCGCGCGTCGATCTTTGCCGCAACGGCGGTGGCGATAAACTCGAAGCGCATGATGAGGACCGCGTCATCCAACGATGCGCCCTGCCTCAGAACCTGCCGGCAACGGGATCTGTTGCCGTCGCCGCATGCATCACCGCACTCCTGACATCGGGCACTGCAGCCATATGGTTCGCTCACCTTAGGTCAGCCACAAGGAAGCACTAGCACGATAAAAAAGCGGGCGAGCCAGTCTCCCGGCTCGCCCGCCTTGGGCATAAACGATGAATCGGCTATTCAGCAGATGACGAACCGCCATCGATGGCTGCCTGATCGGACTCGGAAATACCGTCGGCACCCAAACTTTGCTCTTGCTCCACCTCTTCGTTCATTGTTGTCTCGGGCGTCGAGCCCTTAACGCCAACGACATACGCGGCCCCAAAGCCCAATGCGATTGCGATCAGGGTCAAGATCAGATAGGTGGGCCAATGGCGCTTGATGTACGAAAACACGCTGACTCCTTAGCGGATCTGTCTACGAACGACGAATGACCTCGGTCACGACCTCGGACACCGTAGCAATATTGGTCGGATTGACGTTGTACGGCAGGTCATCCTCGGTGCGAGCGCAGGCAAGGCGCGGGCCGTCCACACCGGCGATCGTAAGGGCGCGACGGCTCGCCTCGAGCGCTGCGGATGCATCGGTTTTTGCATAGGGCATCTCGAACGTACCGCAATCGATGTGGAACGACTTGCACACCTTGCTGACAAGATTCATGATGCGGCGATCGCCCTTAAAGAGCTGCTGCTCGCCCTCGACCGTTACCACCGAAAGCCTGCCGGCACCGATAGACTCGAGGTTGATGAAGAACACACCGCGGAGCTTGTCACGATGCGAGGCCAAAAAGGCCCTCATGCCGGCGCCGTCGCAATCTGACGCG
Organism: uncultured bacterium; assembly: GCA_905214895.1. The sequence goes on from CAJMNP010000017.1 coordinate 4,132, forward strand.
CCCGTTGCGACGAACCAGATATCGTGGCCGAGTAGCTCATCGTCACCCATGGAGGCAACGGCCGAGAGCATATCCTCGGCAGAAGCACCATCGGAGGAGGTGGCGCCACCCTTCCAACCGTCGTCGTCATCCTCGAAGTTATCCCACGAGCCAATGCCGCGGCCAGACTTCTTGGCATCGTAATCGTCCTCGACGCCCAGCCAGTCGCTCATGCTGTCCTGTTCGTTCTTCTTTTTGCGACCGAACAAGCCACCCAGGCCACGCTTCTGCGGCTTGGCGCCCGTCGAAACAGGAGCCGAGATGGTCTCGAGCGGTTGTGCGCCCGAGGAGATGGGCATGGGGGTCGCGACCGGTGCCGATGTGGGCTCGGGGCCCTGCGCCGTCGCAAAGGGATCATTTGTCTGTGCCGAAGGATCGGGAAGATCGAACAGCGACGTGCGGGACGCGACGTTGGCCTGTTGCATCGAAGGCAGCGACGGATCGGGGACCGAGGCCAGCGGCGACGAAGAGGGTGCAGGCGCGGAGGCCGGATCGGGGATATTCATCTGCTGGCGCGGAGGCACCTGAGACGAAATCTGCGCCATGAGGGAGTCAACCGTCTCGTCCTGCGTGGGAGCGACATTGGCCACCGTGGCGCCGGGATCGCTCGGCGCGGGCATGGTAAAGATCTGCGTAGAATAAGGCCTGGACACATCCGTCTTGGGAGCCTCGTCAACCGCAGGGGACTCCTGCTCCATCGCAGGAGCCTCGACCTGCTCGGGCGCGCTAGCCTCAACGGAATCGGCCTCGTCGATAACCGAATCATCGGCGGCGTCCTGGGCATCATCGGAGATGGGAAGGGGCTCGGCAATTGCGGTGCCCTGCTTCTCAAATGTCATCGTGGCATCAAATGACATGGTGTTATCGACCGGCTGCTGCGCATCAAAGGACGTCGTGGCGTCGGCGACATCGACAGGCTCCGGCTGCTCGGCCTCGCTCTGCTCGAACTCCTGTGCCGCACGCTCACGCTCAGCCTCGGCGGCCTGCTGCTGGGCGATGGCCTCCCGCTCGGCGGCCTCGCGGGCAGCGGCGCGCTTTTCCTCAAAGTCGTCGACGAACTTCTTGCCCTTCGCAAAGGCACCCTTAAAGAAGCTAGAAGCGCTGGCACCAATCGAGGAGAACGCGGAAGCGATATCGGCATGGGGCGTTGTCGAGGGAATCTCGGCCGAGAAATCGGTGTCACTCTCATAGGACACGCGCTGCGGATACTCGCCATAGTCTTCGTCGGCGGTCTCGTCTTCAACCTGCGCCGGAGCGGCAGGCGCCAGAATATCCAGACCGGCTGCAGGATCGAGCGGGGGCTTTGCGTCAGACTCCGCGGCAGCAACAGGGGCAGCGACCGGCTCGGCGGGAGCAACAGCCGTATTTACCGCGGGCGCAGACTCCTGTGCAACGGGAGCAGGCTCCGGCTCGAACGTCGGCTCCTCGCCCTCTTCGTAATCGAGCGTGCAGGACTCGGGAAGCATGCCGAGCGCACGGATGGCATCCGAACCAAAGCGGATATTGCCGGCGGCATTGCGATAGAGCTTGGGCTCGGGCTCGGCGACTTCGACCACCGCGGGCTCCTCCGCCGGCTCGGCGGTGGACTTTTCCTCGGTGGACACTTCGACCTGGGCAGTCTGGTCTTGAGCCTCGGGCGCGATAACGCCGATCAGCGTCTCGTCGGCAGAGGCACCCTCAAAACCATCGATCTGCCCATCAAAAGCCTCTTCCTGCTCGGGCACATCGTCAGGCGCCACCGGCTGGCCAAACTCGTCCTCGTCGTAGGAAGGTTCCTCATATTCAATGGTATTGCCGTAATCGTTTTGCTGCTGGGCCGCGGCATACTCGGCCGCCGCGCGCGCCATCTCCTCTGCGCGACGCTTCTGCTCGCCAAAATAGGTATCGAATGGAATGTCGTCGGGGAACTCGTTTTCGCCCTGATAGGGGGCAACGTTGTCCATGACACCGAGCATGGCGGCAACAGAGGACTTGTTGCACACCGCGCCAGACGTGTAGGGAAGCACAAAACGGTTGGAGATGATATTGGCGGCGTTGGCCAGTGCCACAAGGGAGGCCAGAATCGCGACAACCCACAGCAGCACCTTGAGCAAGCCGGGAAGCGGCAGGATACGCAGGATGGCAACAGCCGCGGGCGCGATCGTGGCAACAGGCAGGAGCTTGGCGATGAGCGCGCGATACGGAGCGTAGGGCTCGCGAGCAAGGAACTCGGCACGGGGGGAATCATAGTGCGCCACCACGACGACCGGGCGGTTGCGCGGAGACGCAAGCGGGCCCGAAGCCTTGTGATAGGCGATGACATTTTGACTCACACCGGTCTTTCCCAGGCGCGAAACCACGGGATGCCCCGTGCGCTCGAGCACGTAGAGCACGGCACCGACAATGGCCAGCAAGGTGCCGACCAAGCCGATACCGCCGCCGATGCCCATCAGCAGGGCGCCGGCAAACGCCAGAATACCGGTAACGGCAAACGCCAACCTGCTGGGCGCGGGAGCATTAAATTCCTGCACCTCGGGGTCAAAGCCATGGTTGCGGAAAATCTGAGCGATATCCTCGGCAGCCAGGCGCTCTTCTTCACTGCACGCCGGCGTAATGCCGGTGTTCTGCAGCAGGTGGTTAATATAGTTCTGGGTGTTCGCCATGTGCGCTCCACATCCATAATCCGACAAATAGGCCCAATGCATGCACATTAGAACCGTATATAGTCGAAAGTATACCCCGAGCGAGCGTAAACGACCGAATTCGGGCCATCTTAACGCCGCGAGCGGACAAGGATATAGCCTAATCTCCATATCGGACTAAAATCATGGCATCAAACGACCTTCTCATGCGAGGATTCTATGACGGCAAGCGACGCGACCGCGACAATTAAAAAGGGGGCGCCCGAGCCCGGTTTCGATAAAACGGCTCAGCGCATCCTCAACCTTTTCTTTGTACTCAACAGTTCTCCCGAACCGCTGACGACCGAGCAAATCGTCCTGGATTCCGATTTAGGATACGGCTCGGACAATATCGACTCAGACAAGCGCAAGTTCCGCCGCGATCGCGACAAGCTGCTCGAACGCGGCATCGTTATCAGGGAGGTTCGTGCTGCCGGAGCGCAGGAAACCGAGGAGAGCGCGTGGACGATCGACCGCGAGCACACGTTTGCCGCGGGTGGCCTCATCACCGCAGACGACGCCGACATCCTGCTCGATGCCATCGACCAGACACTCGCGGCAGGCTCATCCGCCTTTGCCGCGCCGCTTGCCGACATTCGCTCCAAGATTGCCTACCTCACCGGCCTGTCGACGACAGGAGAGGCACCGATCCGCCGCTCTCCCGCCGTCGATGCGGTATGGAGTGCCTTTGCCGAGCGTTGCGCGCTGCGCTTTTTGTACCAAAACGGACGCGGTGAACAACGCGAGCGGACCGTTTGCGTCTACGGAATGTTCGAGCGCGAGGGTACGGCATACTTCTGCGGCCTCGACAATGCCACCGACAATATCAGAACATTCCGCTGCGACCGCATCATTCGCGCCTGGAGACCTTCGAAAGCCTACGCCATTCCTGCAGATTTCAATCTCAACGATTACTTATTCTTTGAGTTCGATTTTGCCGACCGCCCACCCGTTGCGGCTACGTTCTCGTTCGCGCGTGAAGCGCAGGCCGATATGATCAACGGTCTCACACGCGGACGAGGCGAACTCATGCGCACCGAAACGGAGTGGACCTGGACCGTTGACGTGCGCGACTTTGAAGCCGCAGCCTCGTTTTGCATGGCCCATGCCATGGATGGCATGAGGCCCGTCGCCCCCGATTCTCTCAAGCAGGCGTGGAATCACCTCATCGAAAGGACGGTGCATGAGCATGCCCGTGCGTAAACTCACCAGCGAGCAAAGGCTCTCGCGCGCCATCGACATCATGGAGGCCCTCTACGCTGCCGGCGAGAACGGCATGACACGAGACGAGCTTTGCAGCCGCTTTGATATCACGGGGGCATCGCTCGACGAGATTCTCGAGATCGTCTCAACACTTGCGGACCGAGAATCGGGCGCACGTATTATCTGCGAACGCCGGGGCGAGTGCGTGGTCCTCACCGGTGATGCGGGGCGCGTGCTACCGCTGCGCCTGAGTGCCGCCGAGGGCGCTGTGCTCAACCATGAACTTGAATCATTGGGGATCGAACCCCAAGCGGCGGCTCGAATACGGCGCGCTCTTCTTCCCAAAGAGCTCGGATACAACCAGCGCGTCTTTGACACCGTCGCCCACGGATCGCACTGGCAGCAGCTGAGCTGCGCCATTCGGGACGGCGTTCGCTGCCGCATCTCGTATCGCTCGATGGATGACACGCAGGCGCGCGAGCGTTTGGTCGACCCCTTGCGCATCACAACAAACGGCGACCAAACGTATCTGATTGCCTGGGATGTCGCGGTCGACGAGCAGCGTACCTATCGTATGGATAAAATCGAGGGCCTGGTCTTGACCGACGACTCCGTCGTGCGCCACGCACCGGAGCCCGCGACCCTCCACGACTCACTCGCCCAGGCGGAGCTGAGCGCGAAGCTTCTCATGCCGCGCGCCTTGGCAGAGCGCCTAGACTGGCCCGGCATCATGTCGATTGAACCCAATGGGGCGGACAGCTCAACAGTGAACGTGCGCTACGGCTCCGAGCGCTGGCTGTTAAGCCAGGTAATCGCAGCGGGCGGGGCCATCCGCATCTTGGATGACCCCGCCCTGTCAGAGCGTCTGTGCGATATGGCAAAATCCCTCGCCTGTCCGCTTTAGCGGCGCCGCTCGTGGCGTGCGCGCCACAGCTGTAGATAGTGCCCGATTTGTGCCGATTCGATGCGCTGATAGGAGCTCGTGGGCAGCGACGTTAAGAATTTCTTGCCGTAGCCCTTCGTCACCAGGCGCGGGTCGGCCAAGATGAGTACGCCGCAATCGGTCGATGAGCGAATGAGGCGACCGGCTGCCTGCTTGACCTCGAGCACGGCCTCGGGCAGCGAATAGCGCGCCCAAGCGCGGTCTTCACGCAGATTGCGCTCGCATGAGAGCGGGTCTGTGGGGCTCGAGAACGGCAGCTTGGGGATGATGACGCAGCGCAACGTCTCGCCGCTGGCGTCAAACCCTTCCCAAAAGGCCTTAAGCGCAAAGAGCGACGAAGTCGGATCGTTGATAAAGCGATCGCGCAGGCGGCGAGGGGACGAGTTGCGCTGCTGGCAGTTGAGTTCCAGGCCCGCACGAGCCATCTTGGGCTCGACGCGATCGTACAGCTCCTCCATGTCACGCCTGTTGGTGAACAGCGTGAGCACCGAGCCGCCCATGGCAAGATGAGCGTCGACCAGCACGCGCTCGAGCGCCGAAAGATAGCCTTCACGGTCGCGCGGATCGGGAATATCCCCAGCCACGACCACGGCCATATTCGAATCGAAGTCGTAGCTCGAATCCAAGTGCAGCGACGATGATGTCGAGGCACTGATGCGATCGAGGCCGACGGCGTGGTTAAAGTGCTCAAAGCTCTTGGAAACCGTCATGGTCGCCGATGCAAAGATAGCCGTGTGGACCTCGGGCAGCCACTCGGTTGCCAAGGCCTCGCCAATATCGATGCGCTCCGCGGTCATCGACTCGCCGCCGGCGCGCAGGCGGCGATTGACTTGCAGCGAATACACGTAGTGTTCGTCGGCACCGTCGATGATGAGCTTGAGGTTCTCGGCCAGCTCGTGCAGGCGGCGCGAGATATCACCCAGGTCGACAACGACCTCGGGCTTGTCGGCGGCAACGGCCTGTACCAGTGCGTCGACGCTCTTGTCAGCTTGTTCCAATGCGTCGATGGCAGTGTAGGCCGACTGTAAGAAATCATGCCAGTCGTCAGATTCGCGCAGCTCGGGGCCAATCCATAGGTTCGCATTGTCATAGCCACCACGGGCACGGCGGCCAAGCTCGCGAACGCCGTCAAACACATCGGCAATCGCCATGCTCGCACGTACAACCGTCGACGTCGCCTTGGCGGTAAGACCCAGGTAGAGCGTAGAGCCCTCCGAGGTTGCCAAATCGCGGGAAACCTGGCTCAGCGCACCGGTGCTCGAGCCGCCCAGGCGCTCAAACAGAACGCGCGATTCATCCGCCGACACCACGCGCGCCCATTGACGGCGTGCCTCGCGCTCGATGGAATGGGCCTCATCGATCACCCAATGACGAATCGGGGGCAAGATTCTGCCCTCGGCCGTAACATTGCGGAACAGCAGGGAATGGTTGGTGACCACCACATCGGCATGTGCCGCGCGACGGCGGGCGCCGTGGACCAGGCATTTATCGGGGAAAAACGGGCAGAGGCGACGGGCGCACTCGCGCGACACCGTCGTAAAGTCGGGACGGTTGACGCTGCGCCAGCGAATGCCGAGCGAGTCGAGGTCGCCATCGGCCGACTGACACACGTACGCCATGATGACCGCGACTGCCGTAAGCGTGTCGGCAGGATCACGCTTAGTCGTAATTTCGACTTGGCCGCGGCTCATGCGCTCAAGCTTGCGCAAGCACGGATAGTGGTCATAGCCCTTGAGAGCGCAAAACGATAGGCCCCCGTCCAGCTGCTCGGCAAGTTTGGGCAGCTCGTGATACATGAGCTGGTCGGCAAGATTATTCGATTTAGTCGCGATACCAACCGTGATGTTGTTGCGGCGCGCGGCCTCGGCAAACGGCACCAGATAGGCCATCGATTTGCCGACGCCCGTCCCCGCCTCAATCACGCGATGCGTTCCCGTAACGAGTGCGTCACGGACCTCGAGCGCCATCGCAATCTGCTCATCGCGCGGCTCGTACGTGAGATACATGCGATTAACCAGGCCGCCCGGGGCATAGTCCGCCTCGATTTCCTCGCGGCTCGGCATCTTGAGGACCGGCAGTTCGTCCGCATCAACGCGATCATCGGCCCGATCGGCCTTGAGTACGTCGGCGCGGGCGGCGCTGAGAGAGAAGATGGAACCGGGGTTCTGTCCCGCCAAGAAGGAGAAGATGGGACGATAGGACCAGGGTACGTCGGGGTGCATGTCGGCCAGGCGCGCCATCAAGCCCTGAGGCAAGTCGGTGAGCGCCACGAGCAACACGCGCCACACACCACACAAGGCGTCGACATCGGCGTTGGCGCGGTGCGACACCGAGTCGCAGCCAAACAGGTCGGCCATGAAAGACAGCTTATGCGAGGCCAGGCGCGGAAGCGCGATGCGCGACAGTGCCAGCGAATCGATCCAGATGTCACTGACGTTGACGCCGCCCTTGACCGACTCGATAAACGAACGGTCGAAGGTGGCGTTATGTGCGATCACCGGGCAGCCGCCGACAAAATCGGCGAGAGCGGCGACAGCCTCAACGGCCGACGGGGCATCTGCCACATCGGCGTTTGTAATGCTCGTGAGCTCGGTAATCTCGGCGGGAATCAGCTGCTTGGGATGCACGAAGGTATCGAAGCGATCGACAACCTCGCGGCCCGAAAGGCGAGCCGCTGATATCTCGATAAGCTCGTTGTCCTGCACCGAAAGACCCGTGGTCTCGGTATCGAGGACGATAACATCTTCTTCGATGAGACCAAACGCTTGGGTTTTGGCGCGCTCGGCAAGCGTGGCATAAGAATCGATGACAAACTGCGGCGTTCCCGACGAAACAGCGTCCTCGATTAGCATGCAACGCCCGCTCGACGAAGCCCCATGCGAATCAGGCTGTCACAGACCTGCGGGAACGTCATGTCATCGGTGTGGCGAATCTCATCCGGATACAGCGACGTATCAGTCATGCCGGGAATCGTGTTGGTCTCGAGGATAACGGGGCCGTCCTCGCTCACGATAAAGTCGCTGCGCGAGATACCCAGGCAGCCGAGTGCCTTATGGGCAGCACAGGCAAGCTCCTGGGCACGAGCGTAGTTCTCGGGCGAAATCTGCGCCGGAATGCGATGGATGTCCGTAGGGTCGACATACTTCACGTCCAGATCGTAGAACTCGCAGTCCTCGGGCT